>JAOACW010000006.1 GCA_026417625.1 Syntrophales bacterium
AGGTAGAGAAGCACACCCAGTCCAAAGGAAATCAATATCAGGAAGACAAATAAAATTCTGAAAATCGTTGGATCCTTTTCAAAGTAATCCCCAAGGCCGCCACATACGCCGGCAATTTTTCTGTCCGTGTTGGAAAGGTACAATCGCTTCATACAAAGTTATTTATTACGTTTTTCTGAAGGAGAAAAGTGTTTTTTGGACATTTGTGAATAAAAGTTACAAAAGTAATCTAACTGAAAGGTGCTTTTGAGATGGAGCATGCGTGGCTGTATGCCCAGGTGAAGGCTTACAAGTTGACCTCGGATTTAGTTAGTTTTATCGTTTTCAGGATATCATGTCGTCATTTTCCGGGAAAACTGATTGAGAGAAGTACAAAGATCTATCAAAGAATTACGATACTACCTGTGGGTGTCCACGAGTGTTGAGGGTGAGAGGAGGTTTGCCTTAATTTTCATTTTAAGTTGATGCCAGGGATAATTTTAGGATTTTTTTAGGTGTGTAGTTAATACAGTAAGTGTAGAGTTTTTCAACCCCAGCCAATACTCTTTGGATTTTTCTGCACTTGGTGAGTCCCTTTGGAGTTATATAATTTGTGAGCCTTGACTTGTTAGACTGTGTGATTAAATTATAAGATAATAATACTCAGGTGCATGTTTTTGACGAGATTTCATTGCCCTCCTTCACCATAACTACCCCCTCCTCCAGTGGCAGCGCTTGCCCCAGATTTTGGAAACGGGTCCGAAAGAAGGGGCAAACGCTGCCATGTTTTGTTTGATGGGTCGATGGTTTTTACTTAAATTGATCTTTTAGGCCTGATGACAAACTTTTAAGAGGAGAAAATATTTGGCTGGGGGAAGAGGATTCGAACCTCTATTCACGGAGTCAGAGTCCGTTGTCCTGCCATTGAACGATCCCCCAGTGTTCTGTTGAAAAGAATTATTTGATTATCAAATCTACCATCAACAGAAAGTCTCGTCAAGGCATTTTAGTGGAGAGATTCTATCCAGTTGACAATGGCTGCTGCAACTGTTTCCCAACCTGGTTCGGCTATTAGCATATGGGAGTGGTGAGGGAATTCTATGTAGGTTGAGACATTCCTGTATCTTTCGTGTATTTTTCTGACTAGGGCAGGAGGGGTTAGTCGATCTTCAGATCCCACAATGGTTAGAGCAGGACACGTGACTTTGTTTTTGTCGACATAGGTACTTTTTTTGAAATCTAGGAACCACAAAGCAATTTGAGCAACAACTTTGGGTGATTCGTAGGTAAATTTGCTAAACGCCTTCACCTGATCTTCTCGAGGTAGTAGGTGCAAAGAGGAGTACACCGCACCCTCGAAGTTTGGTTTAAGTGGTTTATTTAAGGAAATAAGTCGGGGTTTGTTGAGCCAGAGTAATTTGAAGATAGAGGTTGAGATGTGGAATGTGCCCCATGGAGGTGCAGGGGAAATGAGCACTATAGCTTTTGCCCTGTTTCGCTCAGCTAACATCTGGGCTAAAAGCCCCCCCATTGAATGGCCTATTATAATGGGTTTTTCGTTTAAAAGTGATAGTGTTTTTTCCACGTCTTCTAGGTAATCCTCTATCGTTGTTTTCACGAGCCTTTCGTCGGGAGGCTGATCCCACGTTTTATCATGGAATCTTAGGTATGGGGTTAAGCAGATGAAACCCTTTTTCTCAAAGTACGTTTTAAATTTTTCCCAACACCAAGGACCAACAAACATACCGTGGATCATTACAACTACGGGTCTGGCGGAAACTGAGGGTTTATCTTTGCCGAGTGCGTCACTGAGCAGGTAATTGAGGAATAGAAAGGAGAGTAGGAGGGGGTAAAGATGTCGTAATGTGGTTTTTGTTATTGGGTATCCTTTTGTTGACATCTCTATATTTAACCACTAAATATCACACGTAGGTGAAAACGGAAAGGAGGATATTCATGTTTGCGGTGATCATGGCTGGTGGAAAAGGTTCCAGATTCTGGCCCCGAAGTAGGAACCGACTGCCAAAACATCTGCTCGACATATACGGTGACAGAACATTGATTCAGGAAACCGTTGAAAGGGTGCTTCCGCTCGTAGGTAGGGAAAACATACTGGTCATAACGAGCATTCAACATGCTGAGGAGTTACGAAAACAACTGCCCAAAATCCCAGAAACGAACATTTTTGTCGAACCTTTGGGTCGTAATACTGCGCCCTGTATTGGAGTGGCGGCTTTAATGGTAAAAAGGCTAACAGAGGACGATGTTATGATTGTTCTTCCTTCAGATCATATTGTCAAAAATGTGCATGAGTTTAGACGGGTGGTGGAAGTGGCTGCCAAAATGGCCACACAGGGAGATTATCTGATTACCATAGGTATAACCCCGACGGGGCCTGAAACCGGTTATGGTTACATTAAGATGGGAACTGTAATGACCATAATAGATGACGAACCCATCTTCAGTGTGGAAGCAATGATTGAAAAGCCTTCAATTGAAAGAGCGCGCGTATTAATTAAGGAAGGTGGTTATTACTGGAACAGTGGGATGTTTGTATGGAGGGTGTCCACTATAATGAGGGCAATAGAGCGATATCTTCCACGGCTGTATGAAGGATTGGCACACTTGGAGCGAAACAGGAAGGCGTGGAAGGACATAGAAATTCTTACGGAAGTTTACAGGCGATTTCCTAATATTTCCATAGATTATGGTGTGATGGAGAAGGCGGAAAACATCCTTCTTCTGAGAGGCAATTTTGGATGGTCCGATGTGGGAAGTTGGGATGCCCTTTATCAGATATCCGAACGGGATGAGAACGGTATTGTGACCAGAGATGTAAAAAAGTTGATAGCTATAAATGCGAGAAATTGCTATGCTTATAGCCCTCAAAAGCTCGTGTCTTTTGTTGATGTTGAGGATTTGATAGTGGTTGATACAGACGATGCCCTTCTTGTTTGTCGTCGTGGATTTTCACAGGATGTAAGAAAAGTTGTGGAAACCCTCGAATTAGAGGGGGAGAGTGATTTTCTTTGAGTTCGGAGATGTGTGAATGGGTGTAAGATCAACAGGTAAACTAATTTTGGCTTCAGCGTCGCCACGCCGTATAGAACTGCTGAGTCTTTTAGGTCTTGTATTTGACGTTGTACCCAGTTCTATTGAGGAAACTTATTATTCCCATGAAGCGCCACAAGATTACGTTTTACGTTTGGCAGAAGTGAAGGCAAGGGTTGTAGCATCAAGATATCCAGAGGCATGGGTTTTAGCAGCGGACACTATCGTTATAATTGATGGTGAAGTTTTGGGTAAACCAAAGAAGCGGGATGAAGCTGAAGCGATGTTGAGAAAGCTCAGTGGCCGGACGCATGAGGTGTATACTGGGTTTAATTTGAGTAGCGTAAGGGAAGGTACGAACGTGAGTCGTTATGTTAGATCGTTGGTTACTTTTAGGAATCTAAGTGATGATGAGATTTTTTGGTACACAAGAACGGATGAACCGTACGATAAGGCTGGTGCGTATGCGGTGCAAGGGAAGGGAGCCTTTTTTATAAAGGAAATTCAAGGATCTTATACAAATGTCATGGGATTGCCTCTCTGTGAGGTTGTGGAAGTGATGAAAGATAAGGGGATAATTCAATTTTGCTAAGCGAGGGGGTTTTTTGAAAACCGAGGTCATACAGAAAAATATCCTTATCATAAGGGAAAATATTGCAAGAGCGGCGGAAAATGTTGGAAGGGATCCTTCTAGTGTGCGCCTCATGGCTGTAACCAAAACGGTAGATGTGGAGAAAATAAAAGTGGCGATTGAAATGGGTGTGGATATTATTGGGGAAAATTACGTCCAGGAGGCCAGAAGGAAGATAGAAGTTTTAGGAAAGGGGATTGAATGGCATCTGATAGGGCATCTTCAGACGAACAAGGCGAAGTATGCGGTTAAATTGTTCGATATGATTCATTCTGTTGACCGGGTTGAGATTGCCGATGAACTTGACAGGAGGGCGGAATTGGCGGGGGTTAAGGTAGATGTACTTATAGAGGTGAATCTTAGTGGAGAGGCCACTAAATATGGTGTTTCGGAAGATATGCTCGTACCCCTTGTGAATTATGTGGCTTCAAAGAAAAACCTTCGTCTGAAAGGGCTGATGACGATGGCACCTTGGACGGAGGATCCAGAAAATTCTCGTCCTTTTTTTGCGAGGTTGCGTCACCTAAGGGATGAAGTGGCAAGGATGAACATCCCAGGTGTTTCCATGGAGGAATTATCTATGGGCATGACGGATGATTATCGTGTTGCCGTTGAAGAGGGCGCGACGATTGTGAGGATTGGCAGGGCAATTTTTGGTGAAAGAAAGTAAAGGAGGAAAGATGTTTTTGAAGCAGATGCAAGTGGGTCATATGGCGGTTTTTGCGTATATTATAGGAGATGAAGTTACAGGGGATGCTCTTGTTGTTGATCCAGCAGCGGAAGTTTCTGAAATCGTAGCTGTAGCGCGCAGGAATAATTTGTTAATCAAATACATTGTGAATACCCATGGTCATGTGGACCACATTTCGGGAAATGATGAAATGAAGAGGTTGACCGGTGCCCAGATTATTATTCATGAGAGAGATGCCGATATGCTAGTTTCCATACCTGCGCTTTATCTTCGTCTTTTTGGGGCTAAGAAATCCCCTCCGGCAGACTATTTAGTGAGAGAGGGGGATATAATAAAGGTAGGTAGGGTGGAGTTGCGTGTTATTCATACACCTGGACATTCACCGGGTAGTATGTGTCTTTTAGGAGACGGTTTTGTAATTACTGGTGATACGTTGTTTGTTGGGTCTGTTGGTCGAACGGATTTGCCAGGTGGGTCTTGGTCACTTCTAAATAGCTCGTTAAAAGAGAAATTGTCAGTTCTGCCTGATGAAACTAAGGTACTACCGGGACACAATTATGGACCTACACCAACTTCAACAATAGGTTGGGAAAAAAGATTCAATCCTTTTATGAAAACTAATTGATATGGTGGACTCTATGGATGAAGTGTTAATGATGACGGATTTCCCACATTTAAAAAAGAAAGGTTCAGGTAAGGTGCGTGATCTCTATGAAGTGGATTCTCATCTTTTGATTGTAGCTACTGATCGTATCTCGGCATTTGATGTGGTCATGCCCAACCCCATTCCTGGTAAGGGACGTATACTAACAGAGATGTCGGCTTTCTGGTTTAAAAGGATGGAAGATATTGTAGAGCATCACTTGATAACCACGGATGTGGATCTCTTCCCAAACCCTTGCAGACCATACCGGGAGATTCTCAGAGGTCGTAGTATGCTTGTTAAGAAAGCAGTTCCGCTGCCTGTGGAATTCATTGTCAGAGGTTACCTCGCTGGTTCCGGCTGGAAAGATTATCTTAGGTACGGTTCCATATCAGGAGTAAAATTGCCTCCTGGTTTGAAGGAGTCAGCTAAGCTACCTGAACCTATTCTGACGCCAACGACAAAGGCACAGGAAGGTCAGCACGACGTCCCCATCACAAAAGACGAGATGGTAGCCATGATTGGTATTGAAATAGCTGAAATTATAGAGAGCAAGGCGTTAGAGATATACAAACGAGCAGCTGCGTATGCAGAAAAGGCAGGCATCATCGTGGCCGATACAAAGATGGAATTTGGGCTCTTTGAAGGGCGTGTTATTCTTATTGATGAGTTGCTAACCCCTGATTCGTCTCGTTTTTGGTCAGTGGAGACTTATGAAGAGGGCCGTCCTCAAGTGAGTTTTGATAAACAATACTTGAGAGATTACCTTCTTTCTCTCTCCTGGGACCAGAGGCCGCCGGCGCCTGAACTTCCCCTGGAAGTGATCAGGAAGACAGCGGAAAAGTACAGGGAGGTGCTTCATAGGTTGTTGTCGTTGTAGTTTTATACTAGAGAGTGGTAACCTTGACACTCTTATTTATGAGTATTAAGTATATAAATCCTTCCAAAAAAGCTATTTGTTTTGATTTGTGTGAGGGTGTTATTTTCGCGTTTAGTTGGGATTTTCAAAAAACGCTATAGTAAAGACAGGGTGATGCAGGATCTTCCCGATTATCGGGAGAAACAGAAGATATTATACACGGACAAGGGAAATATTGATCTCTGGATAAAATACGGTGATGCTTTTTTTGAAGCAGGGAGGGTATGTGATGCCCTTGATTTCTATCGCCGTGCTGATTATCAACCTGGTTTGAAACGTGTAATGGAGTCCGCTATCCAGGAAGGAGATGTCATGCTTTTTCAACAGGTATTAGATAGTTTGAGGCGCGAAGGTACGAAGGAGGAGTGGGATAGAATTGCGAGACGAGCATTTGAGCTTGGAAAGTATTCATTCAGCCGCTATGCCTGCATGAAAACTAACAATACAGAGCTTCTGAGTTTGTTTGAGGTTAAAACAAAAACTCCTGTGAACAGTGCGCTGTAAATTATCATGGCCAAACGCTGTTATTACGAAATACTCGGTGTTGATAGGAATGCCTCACTGGAAGAAATAAAGAAGAGTTACCGTCGCCTGGCAATGCAGTTCCATCCCGATAGAAACCCAGGTGATAAGGAGGCTGAAGAGCGTTTCAAAGAGGCTGCCGAGGCGTATGAGGTTCTTAGCGATCCTGAGAAGAGGGAGATTTATGATAGGTATGGTCATGAAGGTTTGAGTAGTACTGGCTATCGAGGATTTTCGGGATTTGAGGATATATTTGCCAGTTTCAGCGATATATTCAGCGATATTTTTGGTTTTCGTGACACTAAAACCCGTTCTCGTACAGCGGCAAAGGCGGGAGCTGATCTACGTTATGACCTGAAGATCACGTTTATGGAAGCGGCTTTTGGTGTTACGAAGGAGATTGAAGTTCAAAAGCTAGAGAAGTGCCGTATTTGTGACGGGACGGGGGCGGCTCCTGGAACTTTCCCCGATGTATGTCCCCGTTGCCATGGTCGTGGTCAGATAACTCAGACGAGTGGTTTCTTCAGTATAAGTACAACATGTTACTACTGTCATGGGCAGGGAAGTATAATTGTGAATCCATGTCGGACGTGCAAAGGTACGGGGAAGGAAAGGATTTCTAAAAGGGTTCAAGTACGTGTGCCTCCGGGAGTTGATACGGGTTCACGCCTCAGGTTACGCGGTGAGGGGGAGAGAGGGGAATACGGCGGGCCGGATGGTGATCTTTATGTGTTCATTCATGTGGAGGATCATGAATTCTTTAAACGAATTGATGATGATGTTTACTGCCGTGTGCCTATCACGTTTGTCCAAGCGGCTCTTGGAGGAACAATAGAGGTTCCTACTCTGACAGGTTCGGAGAAGATTAAAATTCCTAGGGGGACTCAAAGTGGAAAGATTTTCCGTTTGAAGGGAAAAGGATTTCCCCGTTTGAGAGGTTATGGGCGGGGGGATCAGATTATCGAAACTTACGTTGTTGTGCCCACTAACCTCACGAAGAGACAGGAAGAACTACTAAGGGAGTTTGCTAGCCTCAGTGAAGAATCACCCTCCAGTTCTTGATGTCTCTTTGAAATGATAAGCGTTGTTAACGGTTGGAGTGGTTTGATTGTGATTAAACTCACAGAATGACAAAAGGAGGATATACGATGAGGAGAGGCTTTGGACTTTTCATAGGCCTGTTTTTTTTGTTGGGGGGTGTTATTGGTTGTGCTGCTGTTGCGGTGGGCACAGGAATAGTAGGTAGTGGTTTGGGGACTTATTATTACGTTAAAGGGGAGCTAAGGACCGACTATTACGCTAGCTTCGAAAAAGTGTGGGAGGCTACGGAGAAAACAGTGGCAGTGATGGGAGGTATAGACGTTGTTCCGGAAAAGAGGATCGGTTATGGTTCTATCAGTTCAACTATAAGTGGTGAAAAAGTGGTATTTAAAGTAAACTATAAAGACAAAAACGTAACCACCGTCGGAGTTCGCGTTGGTGCTTTTGGGGATGAGAGGGCTGCCAAGAGACTTCACGGAAAAATATCTGATTTCTTGAGGGAGTGATTGTTTGCCAAGGGTCTCTTCTGCTCTCATTAAAGCATCGATCTGTGGTTTACTGCTATTTTTTTCGGCCACCCGCAGTGTTGCATTCACAATTCCCATCTTTGATCTACCCAAGGATTTACATTTATGTGGGGAGAGGGTCCCTCTGGAACGACCCGACGTGTGGGAGCAACTTGATCAGGCTTTTATATCTTCCATATACAATACAAGTCAGGTGATATTATGGATCAAAAGGGCGAACCGTTACTTTCCTTATGTTGAGAAACGGTTGAAAGAACGAAGTTTGCCTGATGATCTCAAGTATGTACTCGTTGTGGAGAGTTCTTTTAAGACCTATGCGATTTCATCGGCAAAGGCTGTGGGACCCTGGCAGTTTGTTTTGCCTACAGCTAAAAAGTATGGGCTCCGTGTGGATGCGTGGATTGACGAGCGTTACAATTTTGAAAAAGCTACCGAAGCGGCACTCAATTATTTAAGCGATCTGTATCAGATGTATGGTAACTGGAGTCTTGCCATTGCGGCATACAATTGTGGAGAACACAAAGTATCAGATAGGGTTAAGCTCCAGCAAACTACCAGTTTTTATGACACAGATTTACCTCTGGAAACTGAGGCCTACATATTTAGAATTTTGGCGGCAAAGATAATACTCACTCATCCTGAGGCTTATGGTTATAGGGTGCCTGTGCATAAAAAATACCCAGTTCAAACCTTCGATGAAGTAGAGATAAATTTGTCTCATAAAACGCCGGTAGTTCTTATTGCCCGAGCGGCAGGAACGACTTATAAGATGGTAAAGGAGATGAATCCGGAAATTCTCAAAGATGAACTTCCTCCAGGTACATTCAAACTTCGGATCCCGAAGGGTAAAGGTCTCCAGTTTCATGACAAGTTGTCCCAAGAGCTCACTAGTAATAAGTTAAGAAAATAGATTTCATCAGAAAAGTTTTGTTGTGGCAAAAATTAAAGTTGGAATCAGTGCCTGTCTTGTTGGGAAGAAAGTTCGTTACGATGGGAGCCACCATTGGGATACGTACATAACTACCGTTTTGGGTAGGTTTTTTGATTGGGTTCCCGTTTGTCCAGAGGTAGAATATGGATTAACGGTCCCCCGTGAACCGATGCGTTTGGAAGGAGATCCAGAATGCCCGCATTTAGTTACAGTCTACACTCGCATTGAACACACGGAGGGGATGAAGCGTTGGGCCGCGGAAAGGATAAATGAATTAGCAGAAGAGGATATATGTGGCTTTGTTTTCAAAAGTGGATCACCAAGCTCTGGGCTTAGGAACGTAAAAGTTTACGGTCCTTCAGGTAGGTATGTTAAGGCAGGCATTGGCGTATTTGCTCGCGTTATTGTGGATAATTTTCGTTTTCTACCCTTAGAGGAAGATATTGGTCTTCATGATCCCGAATCTGTAGAAGGTTTTATAAGGCGTGTCCAAGTGTATCATCGATGGAAATCTCTACAGGTTGAACGGGGAGAGTTAAAAGAGTTTCACGATAAACACAGACTATTGATAATGGCGCACAGTCCGCACCACCTGCATAAGCTGGATGAACTTGTCAATGAACCGGGATTGCACATTGATGAAAAGCTAAACCTCTATTTTCCAATCTTAATGGAGGGTTTATCTTTAAAAGCTACAAGGAGAAAACATGGAAAAGTTTTATTAAGTGCTTTCAACCGCCTGAAAATCTTTTTAAACGAGGCGCAGGCGAAAGATATCCTTTTGTGCATTGAAGGTTACCGAAAGAAATTATATCCTTTGATCGTTCCACGTGCAGTGGTTGCCCATTATGCGAGAATATTCGGTGTAAATGATCTTCTGACGCAGGTTTACTTTAATGTTTCGGCAGAGGGGGGCGTATATGAATCTTAGGATACAAGAGAACTGTGAAGGTATCAATTGGGATGAGGTTAGGGAATGCTTAAAAAGAGCTGGTTTGGGATATCATCGTCCTGAGTCTCATCAAAAAGCCTTTGAAAACAGTTACGCTGTAGTTTTTGTTTTTTACGGTGAATCACTCGTGGGATTGGGGAGGGCCATCTCCGATGGTGTATATCAGGCGGCTATTTACGATGTTGCAGTTGTACCGGAATTCCAGGGACGGGGCATTGGAACAGAGATTATGGAACGGATTTTAAAAAAAATAAGTCATTGTAATGTTATACTCTACGCAAACATAGGCAAAGAAGGGTTCTACACCCGTTGGGGGTTTCGTCCGTTGAGGACAGCTATGGCGAGATTTTTACGTCCCGAAATTATGGAGCAAAAGGGTTTTATAGGTTAATGGGAAACTGGTTATCGTGTCAAAAGGACAGCACAGGGGCTGTGGCGAATCACATAGGAAGTAGTGCTACCCCCTAAAAGTTCTCTTAGGCGGTTGTGCCCATAAGCTCCCATAATTAGTAATTCCACAGATCCTTCGTGAAGGAAGTTAACGATTTCTTTTTCTTCTTTACCTCTCAGCACAATGGTTTCGTTATCAACATTGAGGTCTTCAAGATACCGCTCAATCTTTGATGATAGTTCATAAGCCCAACTATCGTTGTTACTAACGATAATTGTGGTTAAAGGCCAGGATCCCTTCTCAGATAAAAATGCAGCAATTTTAAGGGCATGATCAGCCGGTGGGCTTCCGTCGTATGCGAGGGCTATGCTTTCAATTTCTATAAAATTTTTGGGTGTAACCATCACGGGTTTTCCCGCTTTGCGCACAACATATTCCGTGGTTGATCCTACAATGCCTCCTATGGTTACGTGAGAGTGTTCCCCCCTTTTGGCCATAACAATTAAGTCTGTAGATTTTGCCTCTTCAATGATGGTTTCACCAACAATTCCGTATACCTTTTTTGTGACAAATGATAGACCTGAATCGTAGCAGCGATCCTCGAAAGATTTAAGAATGTTATCTGCCTTCTTTTCCAGTTCTCTTTCTATGGCAGGAAACAAGTCTGCACAGGGGGGTAGGCCGATAGGTCCTGTAACATCTGTAATTATGGGTCCCTGTATCAAACGGAGGTCTAACACATGGATGCCAACTAAGGACGCTTTTAGTTTTTTTGCCACATAAATTCCGTAGTCTATGGCTGTTCTTCCATGTTCAGATCCATCGGTAGGAATAAGAATAGTTTTTATCATTTCCTGGGAATCTCTTTCTGAGGTTCATCCTCTATGTTGAAGTTATTAAGATCCCTGAGAAGGTTGTCTGCAAGGGCGTTTCGTTCCCTAATCTCCTCCTCATCAGGGTCTTTTGGGTAATTGTTAAGCTCGGTGGCTTTGATTTCGTTTCCCTGTTCATCAAAACAACGAAATGATCCAACCAGTTTGCCCTTCCGGTATAAAGCTTGCTCTTTTATACGTCCGTTTTTGTAGAAGGCCACGTACTCACCATCTCTGCGATCATTTATGAAGGACCCCTTTTCTTTAAGCTGGCCATTTTTGTAGTACGATACATAGTCTCCGTGGAATTTGCCATTTACGAAATGTTCTTCCTCTTTTAACTGGCCATTTTTGTAATAAAGACGGTATGTGCCATCAAGTAAGCCATCCTCGTTGTAATATTCCTCTTCCCTGATCTGTCCATTTTCATAGTAGCTTACATACGGACCAACGAGCCTATCATTTTTAAAAAAGCCTTTTTCTCTAAGTTTGCCGTCGGGATAGTAAGATTCAGCCTCACCCTCTTTCAAACCATTGCGAAAGAAAAGTTTAACCATGATCTGACCGTTTCCGTAATAAGAATTGTACTCACCTTCCCGTTTGCCGTTTAGGGTAAAGAAACGTTCAACGAGTTGCCCTTTCTCGTTGTATGTAAGATGTTCTTTCAGTTTGGCTTCTGTAATAACCTAGCTAACCTCCTTATTTTATTAAGGTTGAATCATTATGACTGTAACTCTTTTGCTTGTCAATCTTCATTTTTCCTAAAATGTATAACTACATCGGTTCAGAGAAGGAGATGGATCTCTTAGGCAGAAGAAAGCTATGGTAGATGAGGCGTACACAACCAGTGAATAACATATTTTCTGCCTCGTCTTGCCAAATTACGAGAAGACCTGTGAGAACCCATGATAGATTAATTATCGCCTTAAAGAGTAACAAGTGCTGATTTTCTGATGTTTTTGGGTTTCACTGCTATAAGGGTGAATATGTTCTCCATGGATATTTGTCATCGGATGTACACGCAACAGGTGGTATAAAATCAGACATAGTGAAGGATCTTTAAGGTTCTACCGACGGAATATCCGTTTGGTAAGATGGATAGATTGTCCTATATGATTCAGTGGTTCTGTGTTAATGGGCTTGCCTGTATATTTTTTGCCCGTATGGTCCCATATAGCAGCCCTGAATCAATATGTTTGTTTTTCATGTCGAGTTTAAATTTGTGTTTGATATTATCCCCCCGTGATGCCACCTGTGAGGAAGGATTTTTATGGTTTTCCTTTCAGAATTATTTGAAATTGCTTTTTCGCCTTCACCTTTTGGGAAGGGTGACTTTACAGCAGCTTTCACCAACCGTTTGGTAGTCATATAGGATTTGTCTTTTACTGTTTTATTCGCTTTCACGTAACCACAAAGTTGCAAAAAGTTGTTGAACAGTTATCACCGTATTGAAAAAGGGCTGACTCTGAGGGAGAAGACGCATAATATATTGTGAGTGTAAGTGAGAATGATTTTTTAAACTGCTCCGTCTACTGGTGTAAATGCGCGAAGAGGAGCGGATCGAAGTGCGGGAAAATAAATTTAGAAAAGATTACGGGTTACTATAAAGTCTCGACGGCGAGGTGATGTATCGTGGGCAGTTATCTTGTTTGATCACAGAAGAAATGATCGATCCTATGGATTACCCAAGTTGTCTCTTAGGGATAGATCGTCATCTTGGTTTAATATGGTCGAATTCCCACCTGTTCGGATCCTCTTTAAGTCGGAGAATGTACTTGCCTACGTTTCAGGTTTAATTACAGGTACTGAGATCTTTTGAAGCAGCTGGAGGGTGAAAGTGAAATGTTCTTTGCGGTGAGAGGCATGGAACCTTGCCGCAATTTGTTTTTTTGGTGTCCCATCATTTGCACTTTTTGTTGATTTTGTGCGAAGTAATGTCCTTCTAGTGTTGTATGGGTGGGATTTTATTATAAAGATGGGCAACTTATCACAAATGTCTTTTCAATAGTACGTAAGTTGCACCTGCGCCTCCATCACAAGAACGGGCACTTGCAAAGGCGAATACCCATTTTTTCCAAGGCCCACTGGTAAGCCATTCGACTACCTTTCTTTTCAGTATGGGTTCACCCGGTGATGAAAGTCCGCGTCCGTGAATGATAAGAACACCGAATTCGCCCCTTTTTATTACGCTGCGCATGAAGTTGTCGAATGCTTCTTTAGCTCTGTTCACCGTTAGACCATGGAGGTCAATGTGGGATTTTATGGAAAACTCACCCATGTGAAGGCGCCTTGCGTATTCTGCATGAACGTTTTTCCCGGTACCTTCTATATATTCAGGTGTTAAGGAAACAATAAAACCTTCACCTGTTTCCACTAATCTTTTTAGCTTTTCCATAACCTCTTTGCTCTCGTCCTTTTTTACCAAGAGTGGTGGACATTTTCGTTGGGTGATGACAATCTTTTCTTTGTCCCGTGTTATTGGTTTTACATCAACCATGGCGTTACGAAATATTTCAGCTTCCTGTTGTTGATCGGAGACCTCAATATCTTCCCTGTGTGTTAATGCGGGATCCGTCTGGGATGTTCGCCTTATAATTGGAAGTGGGAGTTTGGCGAAAGGTTTGAACAGGAGCTGGTTGTCATCCCGAATATTACCGCGAGAACAATGCCTCTTCATGTTTTAGTCCCTCCCGAGCAGTTCCATTTTTCCCATACCAATATGGGTGTAATTGCCTATGTGTGTCTTCGTGCCGCATTCCAAGAGGGGTATAAAAAGAGCCGGAACGTGACCGTAAGTAATTACTCCTACGATGCCCCTTTCTTTGCCTGTGCCGAGAGGTTGGTGAGCAAAATGTAAATCACTAGATATAGTAAAGGCTCGTCGGGCAGCAGCGCGGAGGTTGCTCAGGTCTAATGGAATTTCTCCGGTCCCGAAGGTTCTAAATAGAGATCCTAGTCTTTTAAACACAACGGCTATCAGTTTTTCAAATGGTAATTCCCTTTTTATTTCATTTGTAAAGAGAGGTGTTCTGAATTTTACTGCGACTCTATTGAAAGATGTTTCGCGGACTTGTTGGAAAGAGCGAAGAAATTCCTTTTTTAGATCAATCCATATGTCGCCTTCGATGTTTTTTCCCTTGAGGAGCACGTCAGAGGCACAACTTTCGTATTGCACATCGACCACCACAAAGCGAGCTTTATCTCCATTTGGATTTTTACCTGCACCTATGTATCCCATCTCTTCCACTACCTTAGCGAAGTGGGTGAATGATTCATTTGCTTTTCCGAATAGTATCAGTTTTATGAAAAATAGTGATTCTTTTGAGATAATGCCGTTCGGTGTTTCTGGAGGTTCTAGAACAAACGGTAGGGGATCTTCATTGAAACGTTTTTTGCTGCGGTTTTCTTGAACAAATTGAGGGAAGAGACAGCGTCTATTTATGGAGCAGATTTTGCAGTTTTTTTCTCTTGTGGCGCATACCACCTTTTTCAGAGCTGGTATGAATATTCTTATGAACTCGTAGCCAGGCCATGTACGAAAGTGAGCCTCGTCGATAAACCGGCATTTGAAAAGGTAACTTCCGTATAGCATAGCATTCAGGGTTTTTGCTCTGTTTTTAGAATTTTTTTTCGGAATACGATGAAGTAGAGAATGACATTAATGATGGCTGCTGCGCTGCCTAGCAGTATTTGGTGGAACCTTGTAAGTCCAGTGGGGTATATGATGGAAGTGAGATAATGGTTTATAAAGTCAGTGTTGTATGTGTTAAGTCCTGCTTTATACCTGAGCGTGTTTTCCCACACGGTTAACGGACAAATCCATCCTGTAAGTTCAACGGTGACGCCCCAGATCAGCGCTGGAATGTGCAGCCATATCCACCAACGGCTGTATAGAGCGAGTAAGCTTCCCAGGAGTACAAATAAGATGTATAGTGCATGTAAGACGAGTAAAGTATTCGCAAGGAACGTGTATAATGAAACTGTGTAAGCATCCATACATCTGCCTTATGTGTACTTCTTATGTATTTACAAAATAATACATTGCAAAGGAAGTCAAAGCAACACATAAATATAAATAGGTTAAATCAGTGGCGATGAGTATTGAGGTGAATTAGGTTTAATGAATCTATTCGATTACTGGGGAATTTTTGCAAATATTTACGATGAGGGTGCGGATTACGTTGTAGGAAAGGAGCTTAGACTTTCGATTTATCAAAGGTTATCTCAGCGAAGGGAATTGGGAGTTGTGCTTGATCTGGGTTGTGGAACTGGTTACTATACTTCAGCGATTGTCAATAATAGTGAATTCGTGGTAGCATCAGATCTTTCTTTCCCCATGCTCCAGGTGGCGAGGAAGCGTTTTAACGAGGGGGAAGGGATTTTTTTCTGCATATTGAATGCTTCTAGAACCCCTTTTAAAGATTCTCAGTTTGACACAGTTATAGCTGCAAATTTGTTGAATACAGTTCAGAATCCCATAGAGGTCTTAAATGAATGTTACCGCATTCTTCGGCCTGGGGGATGGTTCATAGTAATTGTGTATACAGATTTTGGAATGGTGCTTTCAGCGAGAGTTGAGACGGCCTTACGTTATATGAATGTGTTTGGTCTTCCACCTCCATGGGGTTTGAGAAACTTTAAGCCTGAAGTATTAGAAGGAATGGTTAAAGCTTCAGGTTTTCTGGTGGATGATTTAGTGCTCCTGGGAAAAGGGCCATTTGGGATTTTTGTAGAGGCGAGAAAACATGTTTGATTTACTTTGAAGAAGATGTATGGAGCTTAAGTGTAAATCATAATTATTTGACCTCGTAACTCTTTTTAGTTATGGAAGGCCCATGATTTTTCAACCGGATACGAGCAGGGTTGCCATAATAGGTCCAGGAAGATTGGGGACGGCTTTTGCGTATAAGTTTGGGAGGGATAACAAAAGGGTAACTGTCTATTATCCTGGTGCCGAAGTTTGTCGGGCAATTAACAGGGAACGTCTTAATCCTAAACATCTGACCCAAGATCTTGCCAGAATATTGGGAGGAATGGATAAAGTTCCCCGCCTATCTCCCAAAGTGCAAGCTACAAATGATTTGGAAAGAGTGATCGAAGACAACGATCTTGTAATATTAGCTGTGACTATGGACAGGTTGCCAGAGGTGCTGAATTACATAAGACCTATATTGGCAAGGAAGATCGGAGTTACATGTTTTATATCACCTATAAAAGGGTTGGCTTCTGATGAAATAACGAGGGAGCTCATCACCCCATCACAGTTGATTCACCATTACCTTGGTGACATGCGATCAAAGTATGAGCTCGTCTGTATTGGTGGACCTTTCTTTGATATCGATATCGCTTTGGGTCGTCCTGTGTGTGTGACAGTGGCTGGAAAGAGATCTGTTGCAATGATGATTCGCGAGGAACTGATACGTTTCAATCGTCGTGAACTGAGTTCCTACTATAATTTTGATGTTGTTGGTGTGGAAGCGTGTGGTTCACTTAAGAACATCGTCGCTAATATAAAGGGTTTGTCAGATTGCCTGGATCTGGGTGATTCTATTCCAGGGACAATATTTGCAAGGGCGGGGGTAGAGATAAGATCTCTTTCCATGATTTTGGGAGGAAGTTTCCAGGCTTTCCAGAGTCAAGCAGGTGTAGGTGATATGTATGTTACCGTTTCATCATTCGCGAGCAAGAATTACAGGTACGGTAGGTTTTTCTATGAACTTTACAATGGGAATCCCATTGAAACTCACCTGAAGGTACTGGAGAGGATTGATGGTACGCCGGAGGGTCCCAATACTATCAGGAACGTACATAGATTTCTCGAAAAGAAAAACATGTACAGTCCCCTTTTTAAGTGTGCTTATAGGTTGTTTAATGAGGGTGGAAATAAGAGGGACATGAGAGAAATGATCATTGAAGCTTGCCAGTTTGACAGAAGAGTTAAAGAGTTTGTGGGGCCTTTTTCCCGGTTGATGTACCGTTTAATGCCGAATTTCTGGTATCGGAGGGACAAGGGGTTCTTGGCCCATTTAAAAACGTGATCATTTAAAAAAGACTTGACACATCTTTTTTTTTCTGTGCTAAAGTGGTTTTATGTCAAAAATGTATTCTACGGGTTTCAGCTTTAAACGCTGGTGGTGGCGGGTAGATAAAGTCTGCCCATAGCCAAAGAGTATCTAAAAAAGGTCATGGGCAGGCGAGGGAAGCCTCCCGTGACCACTGGAGGTTTAAAGGCCATGGGAGGTTCCCATGGTTTTTCTTTTATTAATTAAATTGGTGGAAGGAGAGAAAGAAAATGGAACAGACAAAAGTTACACTGGCAGATTCAGAGATCCCCAGGCAATGGTACAACATACTTCCTGATCTTCCCACCCCTTTGAGACCTCCCTTACATCCCGTGACAGGTGAACCTGTTAAGGCAGAGGATCTAGCAGCTGTTTTCCCCATGAATCTTATTGAACAGGAAGTGAGTAACCAAAGGTGGATAGATATACCTGAAGAGGTTCTTGGAAAATACCTGATTTGGCGACCAACACCACTTTACAGGGCGCGGAATTTCGAAAAGCTTTTGGATGCACCTGTGAGAATTTACTACAAACACGAAGGTTTAAGCCCCGCAGGTTCCCATAAGCCAAACACTGCGATAGCTCAGGCGTACTACAATAAAGTGTTTGGCATTAAACGACTTTCAACGGAGACTGGTGCCGGTCAATGGGGCAGTGCCCTGAGTATGGCTTGCAGTATGTTTGGTTTGGAGTGCAGGGTTTTCATGGTTAGAGTGAGTTATGATCAGAAACCATATCGAAGAATTATGATGGAGACCTGGGGGGCGGAGTGTATACCAAGTCCCAGTGAGCTAACCATGGCGGGTAGAAAGGTTCTTGCAGAGAATCCCAACTCACCCGGAAGTCTTGGTATTGCCATAAGTGAAGCAATCGAAGATGCTTTGACGCATGAAAATGCCCGATACTCTCTTGGAAGTGTTCTGAATCATGTTTTGCTCCACCAAACGATCATTGGTCTGGAAGCTCAAAAGCAGTTGAGGGCTATTGGAGAGTATCCTGATGTGGTTTTGGGATGTGCTGGAGGGGGGAGTAATTTTGCGGGGATTGCTCTGCCGTTTGTCAGGGAAAAAATAGAGGGAAAGGATGTGAGGATCGTCGGTGCGGAACCGACTTCCTGTCCCACGATGACCCGCGGACCTTTCGCCTATGATTTTGGTGATCTAGCGAAGATGACCCCTCTACTTCCCATGCATACACTGGGCCACGATTTTGTGCCCCCACCCATTCATGCTGGAGGATTACGTTATCACGGGATGGCTCCTATAATAAGCCATCTCATTGAGGAAAAACTGATTGAAGCACGGGCTTTTGATCAGATTGAAACATTCGAGGCAGGCGTCAAATGGGCCAGAGCGGAGGGATTCATTCCAGCCCCAGAAACAAATCATGTGATAGCCGCTGTTGTGGAAGAGGCTCGAAGGGCCAAAGAGGAAGGGAAGGAGAAGGTCATTCTGTTCAACTGGAGTGGTCATGGTTTGGTAGATTTAGCCGCGTATGAAGCTTATCTAGCTGGAAGACTTCAGCCTTATGATCTCCCAGAAGAGGAAATTGAAAGGGCGCTTAAAGCAATTGCCGATCTGCCAAAACCGTAATTTATTAATAGGCCAAGGTGGTGGACCGTCATGGGGAAACCCTTGACGGTCCAATGTTTTTGTCCTACGCTTTATTTTAATGAAGGAGTTTCATGTGTTCGACAATCTGGAAACAAGATGTCCCCGTTTGGGGCATGTAGTTAAGTTTTGCTATTGTCGTCAGGAGGGGGGGATGCTACCTTGCACCCGGGTGATTCAATGTTGGCAGGGTATTTTCCCGGTTACGAATTACCTGGAAAATTTAATGGACAGAGAAAAACTCGAAGTTTTTCTAAACGTCAGACCTAAAGAAAAAATTGTCAGTATTTTGGAGATTGTGGAAAGTGTAAGGAAAAGATACAATGACGAAAAGGGATAATGAGAAGAAGGATAGTTTAGTGAGTCCCCTTGCCGATAGGATGCGACCAAGGACACTTTCGGAATTTGTCGGTCAGGTTCACCTCGTCGGAGAGGAAGCTATCCTGCGTAAAGCCATTGCAGAGAAACACATTTTTTCCATGATTTTTTGGGGTCCTCCAGGTTCGGGGAAAACCACGCTGGCCTACTTGTTAGCAAAGGAGTTCGATGCTGAATTTTTGAGTTTCTCTGCGGTTCTTTCCGGTATGAGGGACATAAGAAATGTCGTGGAAACAGCGGAGCGAATAAAGCAGGAGCAGAAAAGGAAAACCATTCTTTTTGTTGATGAAATTCATCGCTTCAATAAAGTTCAGCAAGATGCTTTTCTTCCCCATGTTGAAAGGGGTCTTATCACTCTCGTGGGAGCTACAACAGAAAATCCTTCCTTTGAAGTAATAGCTCCCTTACTTTCACGGTGTCGTGTGCTTGTTCTTTATCCATTAACGGAGGAAGAGTTAAAACTGATAGTTTGTAGGGCTTTGGCGGATCGAGAGAGGGGATTGGGCAATCAACATTTGAGTATAGATGAGGAAGCCCTTCGTTTTTTGGTGGTCCAGTCGGCGGGCGATGCTAGGGTGGCACTCAACGTGCTTGAAACCGCTGCCTCGCTGGCCAAGGATGGAATTATAAGCCTCTCCTGTGTGGAAAGAGCCCTTCAAAAAAGGGCGCTTCTTTACGATAAGTGCGGAGAGGAGCATTATAATCTAATATCGGCTTTCCACAAGAGTCTCCGGGGAAGTGATCCCGATGCGGCTCTCTACTGGTTGGTGAGGATGCTCGAAGCAGGTGAAGACCCTTTTTACATAGCTAGGAGAATGGTCCGCTTTGCCTCTGAGGATGTGGGTAACGCAGACCCTCGGGCGCTAACGGTTGCCATTGACGCCATGGAAGCTTTCCGGTTTCTCGGACATCCCGAGGGAGAATTGGCCCTTGCTCAGGCAGCTGTATACCTTGCCACTGCTCCGAAGAGTAACGCGGTGTATATAGCGTATGAGAGAGCAAAAAACTTTGTCAAGAGGACCGGCTATTTGTCTGTACCGCACCATTTACGTAACGCCCCTACACTTCTGCTTAAGCAACTTGGCTACGGTGAGGGTTACATGTATCCTCATGATTATGAAGAGGCATGTGTGCCTCAGGATTACCTTCCCGAGGGAATAGATTCGAAAGAACTTCCCTTTTATGTACCGACCGATCGTGGATACGAGAAGATCATTAAGGAGAGGCTTGTCTATTGGCGGGAATTAAAATCAAAGCTTAGAAGACTGAAGAAGATAAAATAGAAGACGGGGGAGATGTTTAACATCCCCCCTCCAGGAGGTAAAGATTGGAAAATCAGTTGGCATATTGCTTTCTCTTACTTCCAATTGCATTTTCTGTGCCTGAAACCCCAATTCAGAACCATTTGAAATTTTAGTTTTTTTGATTTTGCTCCATGTGTAGTATTCAAATACAGGTAATAAATGTCGAAAGAGATCACACTTTTGTCGGAAGTGTTAAATCGTTCGCTGTACTGAAAAAGAAAGTTGGTCTTTGTCGATTATGGATACAATTAGGATTAACCATGGAAAAAGATTGAGTAAAAGACCCTTTCTTCCTCCTTTTGCTGTGGCAGTGGTATTTCTGGTTTTCATCGGCCTTATTGTAGTTATGGGTGTGATGAACATTCAACGGATAGACAAAGCCCTTACTGAATTTGTGGAAGAAAGGGCGCTCAGCATAGCTGGTATTGTACAGAATCTAGCTCAGGAGAATCTTAATAACCTCGTTCAGGCTTCCAGGATCGAACGGGAGAGTTCTACTCCACGGAAAGGTGTGGATGTTTTCTCCCCAAAACAACTGTTAGTTACGGCTCTTTTTAACATTGGACGGGAAGTGGATAATCATTGGAGAAAGGAGAAGCTTGATGAGGGTTACCTAAACCGGTATGCCAGTGAAAGGGGTATTTTTTTGATTGCTATATTCGATCGGAAGGGTAGAGTTGTCATTCAGAGCAGAGAGTTGTCGAAAGAGTATCTCAAAGGTGCCCACCCCACTTTGGTGGAATCGGGTAAACTTAGCATGACGCTGATTGAATACTTAGGGGCAACTCAGAGGATAGGGTTTGTTGCTCTCAAGCGGAAAGATGGAAGTGGGACAGTGGTTATCGCCCTTGATCCAGAGGGTTTAAGGTTCTGGGGCATAAAGGTATCAGTTGAGAAAGCTATTTCTGAATTGGGGGAAAGTTCAGGTCAGGGACTTTACTATTTTGTGGTTATTGATCAGAAGGGAAAATTAATCAGTGCATCGGGAAGTGTGCCGGGACCCTGGCATCCTGAGGACCTTCAGGTAAGCGAAGTGATGGCAGGGTTACGTAGGATTGATAGCAGGAAGGTAATCTACCTCGGCAAGCCAATTTTTGATGTGGTAGTTCCCCTATACCTAAATGGACAGATTGCCGGAGTTGTGCGAATGGGTCTGGATAGGGAGGATACAGAAAAGATACTGGAGGATAATAAGAAAAACATCTTTGCCAATATGGGGATCATCACGCTAATAGCTTTTGTTTCTCTCTGGTTTCTCTATCATACTCAGAACAAGCACCTGGAGAGCATTGTGGCGATGGAGCGACAACTGGAGAAGGCAGAACGCCTTTCAGCTTTAGGTCAGCTTGCTGCTGGTTTGGCACATGAGATACGCAATCCTTTGAACGCAATAAGTATGGCGACACAGAGGTTGAAGAGGGAGTTTATGGGTGGAGATGAATTAAAAAACAAAGAGATTCAAGAATTGCTCTTCGTTGTACGGGATGAAATAAGACGCTTGAATGGTATAGTTGAAGAGTTTCTTAGTTTTTCTAGGAGTCGGCGTTTGGAGTTCAGAGAGTTTCCGTTAGCTGAGCTTTTGCAGAAGATAGTGAATCTTATGAGTGAGGAAGCGGCGGTTAGAGGTATTGTATTGAAAACCAAATGGGAGGATGATTTTTACATACCAATGGATGTTGATAAATTGCAACAAGCTTTTCTGAATTTCATAAAAAATTCTATCGAATCTATGAGTGATGGGGGAGAGGTTTCTCTTGAAATTGCACGGGAAAGGAAAGGATGGGTGACGGTCCGAATAGCTGACACAGGTTGTGGTATAAGTCCGGAAGAGTTAGAAAAGATTTTCAGTCCTGAGTATACTACTAAGGATAAGGGTTTCGGATTAGGTCTTTGTCTTGCTCATGAGATAGTTCGTGGGCATGGGGGTGAAATTCGGGTGACAAGTGAGAAGGGTAAAGGATCTATCTTTGAGATACACTTGCCTGAAGAAAAGGTCAATTTAACAGCATCCAGTGGCTGAGGATGGTTTGTTATGAAGAATCTTGACATTTTAATCGTGGAAGATGGTAAATCGCAGAGACAGATGCTACGAGATTTCCTTAGCAGAGAAGGATATAGAGTCAGGGAAGCTGAGAACGGTGAGGCTGGAATTGATGCTGTGCGGACCGGGTACTTCGATGTAGTTCTTTTGGACTACAAAATGCCCGGTATGGATGGCATGGAGGTCTTAAAAAGGGTAAAGGAAATAAATCCTGAGGTAGACGTGGTGATTATAACTGCTTATGGCACTGTGGAGACAGCGGTGGAAGCTATGAAAGCAGGTGCTGTGGATTATATAACGAAGCCTATCGATTTTGATGAACTTCTTATCGTTTTGGAGCGTTTAGCAGAGAGGCGGACGCTTATAAGAGAGAATGAAATTTTGAAAAAGGAGCTTCAGGAGAAACGGGTTACTACAGATCAGATAATTACCCGCAACCCCAGAATGGAAGCTCTTATAAACCTAGCAGGGAGAATAGCAGCCAGTAAGACTACTGTTCTTATTCAGGGTGAAAGTGGAACGGGGAAGGAGCTATTCGCGCGTTTGATTCACCATCTGAGCCCTAGGTCCAGCAAGCCGATGTTTGTCGTTAACTGTGCGGCTCTGCATGAGAATCTGCTGGAAAGTGAGCTTTTTGGGCATGAGAGGGGTGCTTTTACAGGCGCGATATCGAGGCGCATTGGTCGTTTCGAGGAAGCTAATGGAAGCACGATATTTCTAGACGAGGTAGCTGAGTTGACGCCATCGGTTCAGGTCAAACTACTTCGTTTTCTGCAGACGCGTGAATTTCAAAGGTTAGGGGGAAATGCCGTTATATACTCTGATGTTAGAATAATCAGTGCAACGAATTGCAATCTGGAGGAAATGGTTAAAGAAGGAAGGTTCAGGGAGGATTTGTATTACCGGTTAAACGTTGTTCAGTTTAACATACCCCCCCTCAGGGAGAGGAAGGAAGACATACCTCTGCTAATCGATTATTTCATAAAGCGCTATGCATGGGAAAATCGAAAAAACGTGGTGGGAATCAGTGCAGAGGCACAGGATCTTCTCATAAAGTATGATTATCCTGGTAACGTGAGAGAATTAGAGAACATTATCGAACGCGCTGTGGTAATAACGAGGGATCCTGTGATTTCCGTTGAGGATCTACCTTTTAGTGAGGAGATGATCTTCGGTGGAGAAGCAGCAAAAAGGTCGGAAAGTTTTTTGCGTAATTCTTTGGAGGATCTGGAGAGACGCTTGATTCTGGACGCCATGGAGAAGACAAATTATCATCAAACAAGGGCGGCGGAAATTCTTGGCATAAGTGAGCGGATGCTTCGTTATAAACTGAAAAAATACGGTTTAAAAGGTTCTTAAGGTTTGATTTTTTATGCGGTTGGCAATGGCTCTGGCAGCTAGTATACCGCTTGCCGAAGCCTGAAGTAGTCCTCTTGTTATCCCTGCTCCGTCACCTGCGAGGAAGAGGTTCTTTATCCTTGTTTCCATTTCCTTTGAAACCTCTATGCGGTTGGAATAGAATTTTACTTCCACACCGTAGAGAAGCGTGTGCCTGGAAAACACGCCAGGTACGAGTTTGTCCATTGCCTGAAGCATTTCAATTATACTTTGTAGATGCCTGTAAGGTAGTACAAAACTCAGGTCACCGGGTGTAGCAGTTTTAAGCGTTGGTCTTGTCAAACAGCGGTCTATCCTGGTCTGTGTTGATCTTCTTCCTGCAAGGAGATCACCTAGACGCTGTACTATTACGCCTCCGCCTAATAGATTCGCAAGGCCCGCTATGTAGCGTCCATAGGCAATGGGATCTCGGAAGGGTTCCGTAAAGTTACTGCTTACCAGTATGGCAAAATTGCTGTTTTCAGCTTTTTTTTCCGCATAACTGTGTCCATTTACGGTAACGATGCCGTTGTTCTCTTCTGTGACAACTTCACCATAAGGATTCATGCAGAAGGTTCTCACTTTGTCATCGAAGGTTTTCGAGTAATAGATGAGTTTTGGTTCGTATATTGTGTCAGTGATACGCTTCAAGATCGCAGCGGGAACTTCCACCCGGATGCCTATATCCACTGGGCTTATTGTCATTTTGAGACCCAATTTCTGTGCTTCATTCTTCATCCAATTTGCCCCTACCCTTCCAGGGGCAACCACAACAAAACGTCCTGTTACCACTTCGCCATTTGAAAGCTTAACGCCTTTTATTCTGCCGTTTTCGGGTAAAAGTTCTCTGATCTGCGATTCCATTCTAATTTCCACTTTATCGTCGAGGTAATGGCGGATGTTCTTCAGAACCAGTCTACAATTTTCCGTGCCGATATGTCTTATTGTAGTAGGGATAAAATCTAAACCTGCCATGTTGGCCTGATCGCTTATTTCTTCCAAGTCTGTGGGTGAACCGCGGAATGTCCTTTCTGGGGCTCCGTAATTGACGTATATCTTGTCCGTTTTGTCGAGAAGTTCCATTAAATCCTTTTCCGGAACGTAATCTGATAAGTACCCCCCTACCTGTGTAGAGATGTTCAGTTTTCCATCGCTGAATGCACCAGCCCCACCCCACCCACAAAGCACATCTTTTGGATCGGTCCGGGCTCTTTTCTCTAAGTCCTTTCCCTGATCAAAGAGAATGATATTCTCAATCCCTTCTTCGACGAGTGTAAGGGCGGAAAATATCCCCGCGGGTCCACAGCCTACTATTATGACATTGTAGTCCATTTAATTACCGTCCCCTAATGGTTTTGTTGCAGAAAATCTCATATTTCTATGTGATTATCAAGTTCTAGGTTTTTTACTTTGACAAAAGAATTTTGTTTGGCGTAAAAACCCTTTTAAATTCATATGAGGTGTATGAAATGAAATACGGGGCGACCAACCATCCTTTCCATCCCGTAACCAATGAGATACGATTTATTGCCTCTATGGGCTTTGATTATTTGGAACTTTGCTTGGATCCACCTAATTGCATTCCGGAAAAATTGTTTGATGATTGGAGAGAAATCAAGAATGTGCTGGACGGTGAGGGTCTTCAGCTTCCGGTTGTTCATCTTCCCACGTTTGTATGGCTCGCCGATATGTATCCGTCAATACGGGAGGCTTCATTGATGGAGATTTATAAAGCCCTGGACTTTACTAGGGAAATAGGTGTTCGGAAGGCTGTGCTTCATCCAGGGTACATCACAGGTTTACTCTCTTTCTCGCCAAATGTGGGGAAGATGTATGCACTTGAATCCTTGGATTTAATCATTAGGCGAGCTGAGGAGCTGGGTATCGTAATCTGTCTGGAAAATCTTTTCCCGAAGTTGGGGAATTTCCATCGGCCGGAGGAGTTTTCAGCAGTGCTTACAAAGTACCCGTCACTTATGGTGACGCTTGATCTAGGCCATGCCAGTTTACGTGCACCAAAAGAGCAGATTCAGTCATTTGTTTCCGCGGTGATGGGTAGAATTGGTCATGTGCATGTGGCCGACAATAACGGTCGCGATGATGAGCATTTGCCCATCGGTGTAGGGCGGGTGGATCTAGTTGGGGGATTGCGTGCCATTAAAGCTACAGGTTATGATGATACTTTAACGCTTGAAGTTTTTGCACCGGATAGGGAGTACCTAGGTATCTCTTTGCGAAAGGTTAAGAGTCTCTGGGAACAACTGTCGGTCTCCTGAGTACTGCGTGTAAACCTCGGGCCTTATACTCTTAAGAAAGGGCATTCTGGAACGAATTTCATCTACCTTGTTGAGGTCGATCGTTGTTGTTATGAATGTTTCAAATTCATCTCTGCTCTCAAATACGGTTTCTCCGAAGGGATCAATAATGGCAGAATGCCCGAAGAATGTTGCTTTTACACCGCCAAGCGTTTTTGTTCCAACCTGGTTTACCCCGACGACGTACATTTGATTTTCTATTGCCCTGGCTCGCAGAAGGATCTGCCAGTGCTCGAGTCGGGGATGGGGAAATGCTGCAGGTATGAGACACAGTTTAGCCCCCGACAGGGCGTAAATACGGAACATCTCAGGAAAGCGAAGATCGTAACACACGGCAAGACCAATCTTCCCCCACGGAGAGTGGGCGGTTACGAGTTTGTTTCCAGGAGTGAGGTATTTATCCTCACCAGCCAGAGGAAACAGATGCACTTTATGATAGACGCCTGCTGTCTTTCCACGGTTATCGAAGAGGTAAAAGGTGTTTGTCATGCCACCTGATTCATGTCTGCTGAGCAAAGATCCCCCGATCCAAATGTTGTTTTGTTTTGCAAGTTCCCCAATGCGGTCCACCATCTTTTGATGAGTGTCAACGAGGTCTTTTAAACTTTCCCAGTCAAAACCTGTGGTCCATAGTTCGGGAAAACAGATGAGTTGAACTCCTTTTTCTGAAGCTTTTCTTACGTATTCCTCGGCTTTACTCAGATTGGCAGAAGGAGAGCCACTTATGACATCCATCTGTACCAAGGCGATGGTGAGAGTTGAGTTGTCCATTGTCACA
The DNA here is from genome assembly GCA_026417625.1 of Syntrophales bacterium. Lineage (NCBI taxonomy): Bacteria > Pseudomonadati > Thermodesulfobacteriota > Syntrophia > Syntrophales > Syntrophales bacterium. The sequence goes on from JAOACW010000006.1 coordinate 27,016, forward strand.
GAAAATGCCAATCTTGTCTCTAGCGGGAGACCACTAGTTTTAATAAACTGTTGTAATGTTGTCTTTCCTCTTCTATTATGGCATCTACTATGTGATGTTCGTGTTGTGGGACGAGCCTTTTAATTTCGTGATAGAAGAGTATGGAATCTAGTTCCCTTCGTAGGGCAAATTCTACAGCATCCGCTACGTTTTTGGGCACTTCATCTACCTTTTTGAAAACTATGTTGCCGTCGATAAAGTTGTGAAGATATGCATCGTACTCACCATCGTAAGTTTCAGGAGGGTTTACCTTTTCCATTGCGGCAAAGATCTTTCTAAATATTTTTTGATGATTTTTTTCTTCGTCCGCTAATCGGGCAAACAGCTTCTTAGTTTCTTCATCATTGGTCAGCTGGATAGCATAGCGGTAGAAGTTTTCCCCATTTTCTTCGATGCGAATGGCAAACTCTAAAATATCACTTCCCCTGAAAGTAGACATCTCTTCTCCTCCTTGGGTTTTATTACACAACGAGGATATACAGTAAAATTGTATGTAGATACAAGCTTTTTGTCGTAGATAGAGAGCTATTTCACTTTGGTCGTTTCTTTACGTATACTTTCACCGAAACTGAAGAGGGGGATCCATCTACGAGGGACACATGGGGAGGTAGCTTGAGAGGAACGTTGAGTACTACAGTTTCCGTAATTTTCGCAAGATCTATAGGTGTGGTGGTAATTTTTAAGTTCCGTTCTCTCATAAACCTCGGCATGATGACCCTAACGTGGGATGGATCGACCTTTATAGATGTTATTTTGACTCCTCTCGGGGGAGAATTTTTTTTGGCCACCTCAACACGTGCTGTATCGGTTATGAGTCGGGAGGCGGTAATTTTAATAGAGCTAGGCGATATGGTAACAATGGAAAGATTGGATGGTAGCCTTACGATGTCTTTGGATAGACCTATTACGTTGGTACCTTCCTTGAGGTGGGATAGATCTAAACTCACTTTTAGATGTTCCGGCGTGAGTAATTGAAAGGCCTGAGGTGGTCCCATAAGTCCTATCTTAACCTCCGAAGCCGGAGGTTCTTCAAGGACGAACTGCGGAGGGATATTTACAAAGTTGAGATATAATGTGTAATCTTTGAAAATGGTCTCTTTCTGATAACCGAAGAGGACCCAGAGGAAAGATGCCAAAACAAGCGCTATGAATTTTTCTTTTATGTTCTGTTTCCACAGGGTATCTGCAAAAGGTTTACGATGAACGAATTTCTCAATCAGATGGGACTCTATTATTTGCTTTAGATCTGTAAGATTTGTAATTTCTTCTAACGTCTCACCCCGGGCAATAGATATGGTACCCTTTTTTTCTGAGACTACTATACAGAGGGCGTCTGTTCTCTCTGCTAACCCAAGGGCTGCTGTATGACGGAGACCGAGATTTTTGCTTTGTTCACCCTGGCTGGCTAGGGGTAAATGACATCCAAAGGTGCTTACCCTATCCCCCTCGATTATAACGGCGCCGTCATGGCCGCTGGAGTGAGGATCGAAGATACTCTCCAATAGAGAGTGACTTACGAGTCCATTCAGTGGAATCCCTCCGCTTATGTGGCGTCCCAGGGGGTCGTTCCCACTTATGACGATCAAAGCTCCAACGTTCTTTTCTGCCATGTTGCTTACAGCAGAGGTGATTGCCTCAGCCACAGTGGCATATGGGGTAGTTTGGCTTATCTTTTTACCCATCTGGCCAATAAGACCCAGACGTTCGAAGAATCGCTTAAGATCCTCCTGGAATATGACGACAAGGACGAATAAAAAGATAGCAAAGAAACCCTGAAATATTAGGGTTGTGAGGTACAATTGCAAAAAACGGGCGATTCCGTAAATTAAGGCAACAACACTTATACCGATAAGTACCAGCCGGGTGGGTCTCTGTTTGAACCATGAGAGCAAAATGGATATAAGAGCCGCCACGATAATTATATCAACGATATCCTGAATACGAATATTGCGCAGTATGTACGCTATGTTAGACATTTCAAATTAAGCAATAACCTTGATTTTGTGTAAATTGGTCATTATAGTTTTTTTATGTACAACAAAACGTTAACAATTGCATTATCTCTTTCTCTCATTATTCATCTTTCTATACTTGGTGTTTCCTTTTTTGAAAGTAAGCCTGCTACAAAAGTTCTGGAGCGGAGCTCGATATTTGTAAATTTGTATGATGAAGGGGGACATGGAGCTGTGGTGGAAGGACATGACTCCAAAGATGTTTCGATATTGAATGCTGATGTTTCAATTGCTTTATTACCGAGTGATGTAAGTTATCGGGACTACATTTTGTCCGTGAAGAGACGTATAGAAGAGAGGTGGCTTTATTCAGGCTCTGCTTTCACACATGGCGAAAAGGGAGTGACCACTATTCGTTTTTCCATTTCATCTTCAGGAGATCTTGTAGATTACACTATCGTTTCATCCTCTGGTTTTCCCGTTCTGGATAGGACTGCTTTAGACGTAATTTGTTCTGCAGCCCCCTTTGGTCCATTCCCATCACATATTAAGATTTCCCAAATTAACGTTGTTGCGGAGTTTTATTATGGAATCTAGTGACATTATCGTAATGACTCACCTTTTGATTCTCCTGTGTAAAGTGCAATCAAACTTTCCAATCTCACGATCTGTTCTCTGAGGTCATTTTGTTCATCAAGACTCAGGGATTCTAATTGTTTTCTTTTCATTCGGAGCATTTCGACATAAGTAGCTAAATCTCTTAGGATTTTGTCCCAATCTACAGGAGGTATTAAGGCTGCTTCTTTCATTAGTTTGGGTGTTTCCCCTTTTACAAGTAACCACTCCTCTAATCGGTCTGGGATATACACTGGATAGTTGAACCTATCTCTGATAAGGTCCGCAAGTGCCTTCTGAGCTTGGTATTCACCGTGGATAAGAAACACTTGGAGGTTAGGTGATCGAAAGTGGCTCAGCCATTCGAGTAGTTGGCTCTGACCAGCATGGGCGGAGAAACCATTTATTGTGAAGATTTTTGCTTTAACTGCAATTTCCTCTCCAAAGATTCTTACCTTGCGGGCTCCATCTACTAGACGACGACCGATTGTGCCTTGGGCCTGGTAACCTACGAAGACTACACTTGCCCCTTCACGCCACAAATTGTGGCGAAGATGGTGTTTAATTCTACCTGCATCAGCCATGCCACTTGCTGATATTACGATGGAGGGTTTGTTTACACTGTTGATCTTTATGGATTCCTCTGTGGTTTTTGTAAATCTCAGCTGGGGTAGATGTAGGGGATCCTGTTTAACTTTGAGGATATTTTGGGCATCTTCGTCGAAATACTGAGTATATTGGTGGAATATCTCAGTGACCTTTATGGCGAGAGGGCTGTCAACGTAAACCATCATGTCTTCAGGCAAACGTCCATCCCGGTGGAGAAGGTGGAGACAATATATTATTTCTTGGGTTCTCTCCACGGCAAAGGCAGGGATAATAACCTTTTCTCCGTTTTTATAACTGTAATCGATAGCTTCGGCTAGTTCTTCTAGACTTTCCTGTTCGTTTTTATGGTCTCTGTTTCCGTATGTGGATTCCATGAACAAAAAGTCTCCTTTTTCCGGTGTGTAGGGGTCCTTAACTATAAGCTGTGCTGTTCTTCCGATGTCACCGGAGAATATTAGTTTTGTCGGGTTTGTGTTTCCTGTCATTTGGATTTCGACTAAGGCGGAGCCCAGTATATGACCGGAGTCCCTGAAGGTTACTTCTACACCGGGGTTGGGGTTGAAAGGATGGTCGTACTCCACATCTCTGATAAGTGTTATCGCTTTTTCTACATCGCCCTGGGTATATAGTGGCTCAACTTTTTCCTCCCCATGACGTTGTCTTTTTCGGTTTTTCCACTGGGTTTCTATTTCCTGGATGTGTGCGCTGTCGAGAAGCATAAGGTACATAAGATCCTTCGTGGGTGGAGTGCAGTAGACCGGTCCATTATATCCTTCGGACACGAGGCGGGGTAATAGCCCTGTGTGATACAGGTGAGCGTGGGTTACAAGAATGAAGTCTATTTCTTTAGGTTTATAAAGTTTGGTTTCACGGTTTCTAATATCGGCATCGCTGCCTCCTTGGTGAAGTCCACAATCGACGGCAAATCTTCCTTCGTGGTATTCGATCATGAAACAAGACCCAGTAACTTCTCTTGCTGCTCCTAGAAAGTGAACTTTCATCCTTGACCTCCAAAATAGTGATCTTTCCCATATGACATACAGTGGATAAAAAGCAACTGTGGATGTGGTCTAATCAGGTGTTTACAAGGACATTATCGGTATTAATTTATTTATTGAGGTGCGGAGGTAAATGCTGGATGCGTGACGAGGTTGTTGTTGCTTTTGAGAATGTGAGCAAGGTGTTCGGTAAAACGATAGCAGTTGATGGTGTTACTTTTACCGTAAGCAAAGGGGAGTGTTTTGGTATTTTGGGACCGAACGGTGCCGGCAAAACCTCTACAATTAGGATGATATACGGTTTATCACCTCTCAGCGGAGGCTCTTTAAAGGTATTCGGTATGGATGTCACGAGAGATATCCGTTCTGTAAAAAGGAGATTAGGAGTATGTCAGCAGGAAACGACTCTGGATCCAGACCTTACTGTGCTTGATAACCTTATAGTTTTTGCCCGTTACTTTGGTATTCCGAAGCGTGATGCTGTTCCTAGGGCAGAGGAATTATTGCATTTTATGGGTTTGGAGAGCAAGAGTCATGTGAAGGTGGGAGAGTTATCCGGGGGTATGATCCGGAGGTTGATGTTGGCGAGAGCCCTGATCAATGATCCGGAACTTCTCATTCTCGACGAACCGACGATTGGTCTCGATCCTCAGTCGAGAAATCAGGTTTGGGATAAGTTAATGGATTTAAGACTCAACGGGTTAACGATCCTTTTGACGACCCATTACATGGAGGAAGCGGCTAAACTATGTGACCGCATTATAATAATGGATAGAGGTAAGATTCTGGTCGAGGGAAGTCCTGAATTACTTGTAAAAGAATACATTGGTACTCACGTGCTGGAGATCACCGATGCTCCTTATGTGTTGAGAGATTATCTACATCATTCGAGTGTACCCTATGAAGAGTTTGGTCATCGTCTGGTTGTCTACGGGAAAAATTTGGAGCGTATATACGGAGAGATCAGTGGAATTGTTCGTGGAAACGGTTGTGTGCTCCGCATGGCCAATCTTGAGGATGTTTTTTTGAAAATGACGGGTAGGAGTTTGAAAGATTGATCGCGGGAGTTTTCAGGGTTTGGTTACGTAACTGGGAAGTTCACAAGGCAACCTGGAAGATCAATTTTTTGGTGCCTCTCTTGGAACCCATTTTTTATCTGGTGGCATTTGGTGTAGGATTAAACGCTCTTGTTGGAGAAGTGAACCTTTATGGCCAGAAAGTGTCGTACTTTACCTTTGTCGCTACGGCTATCCTAGGTATAAACATTATGAACTATGCTTTTTTCGAAAACACCTATTCGTCTTTTGTTCGCATGTATTACCAGAAAACCTTTGATGCCATGATTGCAACACCCCTAACTCCTGAAGAAATTATCACAGGAGAAATTGTTTGGGGAGCAACCAAGTCGCTTATGGCAACAGTGGTCGTTATGTTCGTACTGAGCCTGTTTGATCTTATCCGTTATCCCCATGGGCTTATGGTTATTCCCCTTGCGGTTATTGGCGGTTTGGCATTTGGTAGTATAGGTATGTTTTTCACTGCGTTTGTTCGACACATCGATTCTTTCAACTTGCCTTACTTTTTGTTCATTACCCCGATGTATCTATTCAGTGGTACTTTTTTTCCCTTAGATGTTTTGCCTTTGTGGATGCAGATTTTGGCTTTTTTCCTACCTCTCACGCATCTGGTTAACATGATAAGGGAGTTCTGTTATGGGAGTCTGGGTAGTGGTGTGCTATTAGGTATTGGTTATTTTTCCCTCTGTATACTTGTTTTTTATGCCTTTGCCCTACGAAAGATGAAGAATCGATTGCTACGGTAAAATGTCAACTACCTTGAAGAGTCAATGTACTCTACGATCTTTTCTGCTATTGTTTTGACTATGTGCTCGAATTTTGTTTCGTCTTTTTCTAGCAATGTCATTCTGAATCCCCTAAGAGAGGTAAAAAAGGAGGTTAATGGCACAACGCAGATCCCCGTGGAAGCTAGTAAATAGTAAACAAATCGTTTGTCCTGTTCAATTTTCTGACTAACAAGGGAGTTCACAAAATCTTTGATTTCTGGATGTTCAATGGGCAGTGTCTGTCTATCATTGAGGAACGCTTCGTTGAATACTACTGTCATGTAAAACGCACCGTTTGGTTTGTTGACTATAATACCGGGCACATCTTTAAGTATATTGTACGCTATATTGGAGAGCCTTTCGTAGTGCTTGACCCTTTCTTGGAGGTATTTGTTGTATTCGGGGTGTTGCATAATTTTGGGAATGGAAATCTGCGGGAGCGTGGTTGAGCATACCTCTGCCATTTTTTGCTTCAGTATTATGTCTATATAACGGTCAAAAGTTTCGTCCCTTTTTGCGTTATAAACTTCTATCCATCCACATCGAGCTCCAGGCCATGGGAATTCCTTGGATATACCTTTCATGCTGAAGCCAGGGACATCCTCAATGACGTCTGAGAGAGGTAACGTTTCTTTCCCATTGTAAACCATATTTATGTATGTCTCATCAAATATCAGAAAAAGATCGTATTCTTTTGCTATGCGCACTATTTCCCTCAAGATTTCAGGAGGATACACAAAACCTGTGGGATTGTCAGGGTTAATTACGAGAATACCAACTATTGAATGATGACTTTTCACCTTTTGTTCCAATTCCCTGAGGTCTGGGGACCAGTTGCTGTATGGATTCATTCGATAAGTGTTAGGTGGAAAGGATGCGTGTAGTACCTCCGCAAGAAAATGGGTAGAATATGTTGGTTCCGGAACTATTATACGGGCGTCCACGCGTATTGCGCTGTATATTCTTGCAATAGCATCGCCGAGGCCGTTGAAGAATATTATGTCGTCTCTTGTGATTTGAACCTTTCCCCGTCTATTGACCATTTCCACAAGGAAATCTCGGGTTTCGTCAACACCTTGTGTGGGTGAGTAGGCGAAGGATTTGTCGTCTTTTATTATGTCGATGATTATCTCTTTCATCCAGTCTGGTATACGTTCGCCTTTGAGTACGGGATCGCCTATATTTTCCCAGTGGACTTCTATCCCATACTCTTCCATTTTTTTTGCAATATTCACTATATTTCTAATTTCGTATGTAAGACCTGTTCCAGCTCGCGCTATATCGAAACGCATTTTTTTGACTTAACCCTCCGTATTGCGTAGTTTAAATGTGCTTCATTTATTATAATCTTACTTAAATATCCAGAGTTTTTTGAATTTTCAAGTATTGACGGGTAAAAGCGAATCTCTTATAGGTTGAAAATTGAGATTGGATTTAAAGAGACTGAGCGTGAAATGGTTTTTGGTGAAGAGTGAAAATGATGTTCTAATTTTTCTTGAGGAAATCACAAAGCACCCAGCCGTTGGTATTGATACTGAGTACGACTCTTTTCGTTATTTTCGGGAAAAACTCTGCCTTATACAGATAAGTACCGGTGAAAAGACATTTATATTTGATCCTCTTGGTGATTTAGATCTTTCCTTTCTCGGTGATATATTTTATAAAAAGGGCATTGTTAAGGTCGTGCACGCAGGTGACAATGATATTCGTTACCTGAAACGGGATTACAATTTCAAGTTTACCAGCATATTTGATACATACCATGCAGCTTCAATTCTTGGTTATAGGAACCTTTCGCTCGAGCGGTTGGTTCAAGAGGTTTTGGGTTACGAAATAAAGAAGAACAGAAGAATACAGAGATCCCGTTGGGACCTAAGACCTCTCAAGCATCACCAAATAGAGTACGCTGTTCAGGATACTGTTTTTCTTCTTCCTCTTTATGAGAGGTTAAGTGAGATCCTCGTGGAAAAGAAGTTGTTTAAGAAGGCACAGAATGTTTTCGCGGCGATTAGTGATGCAGAATGGCAGGAAAAGAGATTTTCAGCAAGAGGGTATAATTGCGTACGGGGTTTTGATAAACTTGATGTTGCTGGCAGGGAGAAATTAGAAAAACTATACAGATGGCGTTTTTACAAGGCGAAGGAGACTAACAAGGCTATTTTTATGGTTATGACCGATTCGGAGCTATTGCGGCTTGCTCAGAATGACTGTAAAAGTTTACATTCCCTTTGCAGCATTCTTCCACGCCGGAAAGTTTCCATGTACGGTACTGAGTTGCTAGGTCTTCTAAAAGGTTAACGCATCATAGAGGGTAGGTAAAGGGCAATCTGAGGAAAAATAATAAGAAGAACTGTCAAGATAAGCTGGGCTGTAAGCATTATACATGCACCTCTGAATATAATACCCAGAGGTACATCTCTCGCGACACTTGCCACTACGTATACGTTGATACCTACGGGTGGTGTTAGAACTCCCATTTCGGTTACTACAACGATTATAACGCCGAACCAGATAGGATCGTATCCGAGGGTTGTGATAATAGGAAAGAATAGTGGAACGGTGAGCATGATCATAGCCAAGGAGTCCATAAGGCATCCCATGATGAGGTATATAAATATTATTGCACCAACGATCATCCAAGGTGGCAATGGTAGATGGGCAACCCATTCTCCTATCTTCATGGGTATAGTTGTAACAGCCAAAAAGTGACCAAAAATGGTTGCCCCTGCTACGATTACTAAAATCATACAGGAGATTCTTGTGGTTTCTTCGAGAGCTACAAGCAGTTTTTCCCACGTGATGTTTTTTCTTAGCGTTGCAGATAAAAGAGTGGTAAAGGCACCCACTGCGGCTGCTTCTGTGGGTGTGAAAAATCCCAGGAACAATCCTCCCATAACGATAAGAAAGATAACAAGTGTTTCCAGTAAGCCTTTTAATTGGGCTATACGTACTTTCCAGCTAACCGGGGGTGCCTGCATACACATGTCGGGTTGAAGGCGAGTCCAGATGACTATCACAAAAATGAAAAGCAGCGAGAGAAGGATTCCAGGCAGTATACCCGCCATGAATAGTTTTCCCACTGACTGTTCTGTCATAATTCCGTATATGATGAAAATTGTACTAGGTGGAATGAGAATCCCCAGACTGCCACCAGCAGCAACGACACCAGTGGCAAGTGCTGCATCGTATCTATACTTTTTCATCTGGGGCAATGCGACGGACGCCATCGTTGCAGCTGTAGCACTTGTGGATCCACAAATGGCTGAAAAACCGGCACAAGCTCCGATAGTTGCGATTGCCAGACCTCCTCGGAGATGTCCTAGAAAGGCGTGAGCTGTTTGAAAAAGTCTGCTACTTATTCCTGCGTGATGGGCAACCTGTCCCATCAGTATAAAAAGTGGTACTACAGTAATGTTGTAAGAGCTAAAAACTGAAAAGAAATCTCTCACTGCCATACCGAGCGCTGCGTCCTTTCCTACGATCAGGGAGAAGCCAGCTATACCTACAATGGCCATAACAAATCCCACGGGAATTCTGAGTAGCATGAGGACAATGAGCGCCGCAATGCCAGTTAAGCCTATTTCTACAGGTGTCACTTGAGGAGCCTCCGAAATGACCGCAGACTTTCTTGAAGAAAGACTAATGTTGTCATTGCAAACCCCGCTGCAATACCAAAGACCATTGGCGAAATGGGTATTCCTAAAGTTAACGATACTTCCTGGCTATTTTTGAGTTCCATTGCATAGATAAAACATTCTTTTGCCAGAAGTGTGAAGAGAACTGTAGATAGAAGTGCATTAATTCCCTCAAGGAAGATCTGTAATCTCTGGGGAAGTCGGGAAACAAATATTTCCACAGTGATATGTCCTTTTTCGATGGAGGTATAAGACAGGGAGAAGGAAGCCATAAATGCGCCGGCAAACCCAGCGAGTTCATAAGCGCCGGGTATTGGTCGATTGAATAGACGAAGCAGAACATCGGCGCACGTGATTATCATCATAAAAAGTACTGCTAAGCAGCCGAGGTAATTCACCCAGATTGACACGATTCTCGTTCCCCTAGAAAAACGATGCACTTCCCTGTCTCCCTGTCTTTATAATTCCGGGTCTGATTTATTTCTTTTTACTAAATTTTTTTATTAGGGTTTCCGTTTCTCTCACCGCTTTTGCACCAGGTAATCCCTTTGTTTCAGCACCCTTGATGTACTCATTGATTACGCTCTTTACAGCATTCTGCCAGCGCTTACCTTCAGTGCTTGATAGAGGTATTATCTTGTTTCCTAGGTTGAGACTGTATTCCTTCCCTTCTCTATCTAGGTTGTCCCATGTTTGCCCATGTACATCTATCCAACGGGAACTCACCTCCTCAAAGATCTTTTGGATATCTTGAGGCAGAGCATCCCATTTTTTCTTGTTCATTACTACAAACATGGTTGTTGTGTAACCGACTATAGGGCAGTCCGTTGTGTATTTTATCACTTCTGCCTGTTTCCAACCTTTCAGCACTTCGATGGGGCCAAAAGTTCCGTCTACAATACCCTTTTGTAAGGCTTCGTATGTTGATCCTTGTGGCATCGCCACCGGAACTGCGCCAAGAGCACTCACGATTTTGGCACTTAACCCCGTTGAGCGGATCTTCATGCCTTTCAAATCTTCAAGCCTGTGGACAGGTTTGTTTGTGTGGAGAAGCCCAGGTCCATGGGCGTGTAAATAAAGAACCTTTACGTCCTGTAGCTCTTTAGGTTGGAATTTTTTGTAAAACTCGTTGGCGACACGCGTCGCCACCAGACCGTTTGGGTATCCGAGTGGCAGGTCAAGAACTTCCAAAAGAGGGAACCTCCCCCTTGTGTAGGCGAAACAGGACATGCCAATATCGGAGATTCCTTTAACTACACCGTCGTATACCTGATCTGCAGGTGTAAGTGTTCCACCGGCGAATATGTTTATTTTTACTCTATCACCAGAGAGTCTTTCGATTTCCTTTGCCCAAGCTTCAGCTGCTTTTGTATGTCCGTGGGTAGGGGGGAAAAAGATACTGTATGAGAGGGTTATGGTAGCCCATGAGAAACTAGTGAATGTCAACAACAAAAGAGAAAACGTTAACGTAAAGAAGATTTTCTTCATCTCTATCCTCCTAACTTTTTTAAAAGGGCGAACTTATACGAATGTTTACTTGCTTTGCCTCCTTTAACTGTTTACGGAACTTTCTACCGAACTTGCCTGCTGGTCCATTTCGGAAATGGACAGCAGGCATCAATACATATACGTACTGGACATGAATGCAGAGATGTGCAGGTTAATTGGAGTTGAATTTCTCATCATGACAAATATTTCGTAAAGAATTTTGCTTCACCTGTCAAGGGTTATTTGAACTTAATTTCTTAGTTTCTTCCCTTAGACGCTCTAATTCTTCACGGTACCTCTCCGCTTCCGCTTTTATGGTTTCAATTTCTTCCCTGGCTTTTTCCAGTTTCTCTTCCTGTTTTCTTCTCTCTTCCCTTATCTGTTCCTGGAGGTCATCGTAACCTACGTAGATGGCAAGAATGCCCCCTAAAATCATCATCACCGGTAATGCTCCTTTGATTATAGTTATGAAGTCGCCCCACCAGATAACCATTCCTATGATCCCCAATACGGTTGCTATAAAACCTCCTACAATGAGAGGCATGAAAGGAACCTCCTCTGTTTTGGGATTCAAAATTTTCGCTAAGAACATAACAAAATCTTTGTTTGCCGACAATGATAAAAGTTTTGAAAAAAAGCTTGATAAAAACTTTTTATTCTTTTAAAGTATTACATTTAACGGGTGATTGAATATGTCAATTTATGGTGATGTTCCTAAATTTTCTGGACCTGATACGCTGATCCCAGTTGTAGTGCAGGATGCCAAAACATCTGAAGTACTTATGTTAGCCTATATGAATGAGGAAGCGTGGAAGATTACCCAGAGAACACTCCGAGCCACTTTCTGGAGTCGTTCCCGTAAGAAATTATGGACGAAAGGAGAAACTTCCGGTAACTATCAAATAGTTAAGGAGATCAGGTTAGACTGTGATGCTGATGCAATTTTACTAAAAGTGGAGCAACTGGGTGGTGCGGCATGTCATACGGGATATCGGAGTTGCTTTCACAGAAAGTGGAATGGGGAGAGATGGGTGATTGAGGAGGAAAAGGTTTTCGACCCGGAGAAGGTTTACGGTCAAGATTCTGAATCAAAGTGAGCTTGAAATCAATGGTTTACTTATGGAGCAGAAGATACTTAAATTGGGTATTCCTAAGGGGAGTTTAGAAACTGCGACAGTTGATCTTTTCCGGAAGGCGGGGTGGGTAATTTCTTACGATAGTAGAAGTTACTTTCCCGAGGTTGACGACGAGGAGCTTAGTTGCACCCTTGTGAGGGCTCAGGAGATGTCCCGTTACGTGGAGAATGGGACTTTGGACGCTGGACTTACGGGAAAGGATTGGATCCTGGAGAACGGCTCGGATGTGGTGGTCGTGGAGGACCTGGTTTATTCGAAAACTTCCAGAAGGCAGGCCAGATGGGTGGTGGTGGTACGTGAGGATTCTGAAATAAGGAGTATAGAGGATCTGGCGGGCAAAAAAATCTGCACGGAGCTTGTTAATTTTACTAGGAGGTACTTTGCCGAGAGAAATATTCCTGTGAATGTAGAGTTCTCGTGGGGAGCCACAGAGGCAAAAGTGGCCGAAGGGCTAGTGGATGCTATCGTGGAAGTGACAGAAACAGGGTCAACGATTAGGGCAAATAAGTTGAGAATTGTTCACGAGATTATGAAAACGAACACTCAACTCATAGCCAATAAACGATCCTGGAATGATCCCTGGAAGAGGAAAAAGATAGAACAGATCAGGATGCTTCTTGTGGGTTCGCTTATGGCAATGGGCAAGGTAGGGCTTAAAATGAATGTGGCGAAAGAAAATCTAGGACGGGTTGTATTACTCCTTCCCTCTCTGAGAGCCCCTACTATTTCTAGTCTCTATACAGAAGGATGGTATGCGGTGGAAACCGTTGTAGATGCTGCTATAGTTCGAGATCTTATTCCATTACTCAGAGAAGCAGGTGCGGAAGGGATCATTGAGTATACTCTGAACAAAGTCGTTTGAAGAGAGGTTAAGCACTCTTGCGGATAGCTAAAATAAGTCGCAAAACAAAAGAAACAACGGTTTCGGTGGAAGTGAATCTAGATGGATCGGGGAAGGTGGAAATTGATACTCCAATACCGTTCCTGAATCATATGCTTACCCTTTTTGCCTTTCACGGCCTTTTTGACTTAAAGGTGAATGGTGAAGGGGATACGATGGTGGATGACCATCACCTCGTTGAGGATATAGGTATATGTTTGGGGTCAGCATTCAAAGAGGCTCTTGGTAAAAAGGAGAATATTGAACGATACGGTTTTTCCGTAGTTCCGATGGATGAAACTTTGTGCAGTGTAGCGGTGGATGTTTCGGGGCGTCCGTGTCTAGTGTATCGTGTGAAGTTGGGAAAGGAGAGAGTGGGATCTTTTGACCCCGGATTGGTAAGGGAGTTCTTAAAGGCTTTTTCTGACCATTGTGCAATTACAATGCATGTGAATCTGGCATATGGCAGAAATAACCATCATATGCTGGAAGCGGTGTTCAAAGCTTTTGCTAGAGCTATGCGCGAGGCAGTTGCTCGACAGAGACGCATTAAAGGTGTAATGTCCACAAAGGGTTCTCTTTAGGTTTTAATTTTGGATGCAGCGAGATCATTTCATAATTTTCTTGTTTTGCCTTTCGGTTGTTGGTGTGGTTTCCTGTTCGCATTTCTCTGGTGTGATGCCCTCCTCTAAGGAAGAGACTTATCTTAGGCGAGTTGCTGTTTTGCCTTTCAAGGATTTAACGCTGGAAATGGTTGGTTCTAATGTTGTACAGAAAGGTGTGCCCTTGAGTAGTTTTATTAAAGAGGAATCTCCGGATTCGCCTGCAGGAGTTGTTCAGCAATTGGTGTTTGAGCGCCTGAGAGAAATGGCGGGGCTCGATCTCATTTCACCGGATAGGGCGGGTGGTATCGTTGAACAAGTTGTGTCCACTTCGCTGAAAGCCACACTCAAAGATGCAGTTATAGCTATTGGTAAAGAGTTGGAGGCAGATGCTGTTCTTGTGGGTTATGTTTACCGTTTTAGAGAGAGAAAAGGTTTTGATTATTCGGTGGAAAAACCGGCATCAGTGGCCTTTGAGCTTCAACTTTTTGATTGTAGGAATGGTAGCATCATATGGAAGAGTGGTTTTGACAAGACCCAGACCTCTCTGTTTGAAGATATTATGCAAGTTAGGCGTTTCATAAGGGATAAGGGTAGATGGGTGACCGTCCGTGAATTATCATCGGAGGGGGTTGAGGAAGTACTAAAAAAGTTTCCCTTAAAACCATGATTGTAATACCGGCTATTGACATTAAAGATGGACGGTGTGTTCGTTTGAAGCAGGGAGATTTTGCACATGTGACGGTGTACAGTGAAGATCCTGTGGGTGTGGCGATTCACTGGGTTGAGAAAGGTGCCGAACGATTGCACGTCGTTGATCTCGACGGTTCTCTCCAGGGACTTCCCGTCAACAAAGATGTGATAAAGCGTATAGTAAAAGCTGTCAAAGTCCCTGTGCAGGTTGGTGGTGGGATTCGTAATTTAGACATTATTGATGAATACATAGGTTCGGGTGTAAGATGGGTTATTTTGGGAAGTGCTGCTCTTCAGAACATGGATTTTGTTCGCGAAGCATGTAGTTGTTTTCCCGGTCGCATCATTTTGGGGGTAGATGCACGAGATGGTTATGTCGCCATATCGGGGTGGAAGGAGGTCACCGGTATTACACCCCTTGAATTGGTGAAACGGTTCGAGCGTTTTGCTGTGGCAGCAGTGATATACACAGATATTTTGCGGGATGGGATGAGAACTGGTGTCAATGTTGAAGCTACGCGAGCATTAGCGCAAGCGACTAATCTACCCATCATTGCATCGGGTGGCGTTTCGGGTTTGGAGGATATTGAACATCTTTTACCCCTTGAAAGGGATGGTGTTATTGGGGTAATCACAGGGAAGGCTCTGTATGCAGGGGATTTGGATTTAAAAGAGGCGATTAAAATGGCTAAACAATTCAAGGGTTGAAGGAGGTAGCGTGATGCAGGACTGTATTTTCTGTAGAATTGTGAGGAATGAGATACCTTCCTCGCGTGTTTATGAGGATGAGAAAGTATTGGCGTTTGATGATATCCATCCTGTGGCGCCAGTGCATGTAATTCTAATTCCCAAAGAGCATATACCCACCCTAATGGATGTGGGGCAGGAGCACATGCCAATAATGGCTGCAATGATTAATGCGATTCAAGAAGTTGCATGCCGGAAGGGAGTAGATGAGAGGGGGTTTCGAACGGTTATAAACTGTAAATCAGAAGGGGGACAGGTAATTTTACATCTACATGTTCACATTATAGGTGGACGTAGGTTACAGGATGGCATGGGCTGAAACCTAACGCTGTTGACAATATACTTTTCGCAACTAAAATAATTAAAAGGTGTATGTATGAGTGTCAAGGAGCAGATAGAAAAGGAGACAATAAGTGCGGCTAAAAACAGGGATGCGGTTAGACTTTCCACACTTCGTATGATCAAAGCAGCCATTCATAATAAAGAAATTGATTTGCGCCGTGAGTTAAACGACGGAGAAGTTTTCCAGGTGCTTGGTTCTTTGGTTAAACAGCGGAAAGATGCCATAGAACAGTTTGAGAAAGGCGGTCGAAATGATTTGGCTGACAAAGAAAGGCAGGAGTTATCCATTATTCAGTCCTTTATGCCTGCGCAGATGTCGGAGGCGGAGTTGAGAGAGGCTATTGAAAAGGCCATTTTGGATACGGGGGCGAAAGGACCAAAGGATATGGGTAAGGTAATGAAGGTGCTTATGCCTGTTGTGAGTGGAAGGGTGGATGGTAAAACGGTTAGTGAAATGGTAAAAGCAATGTTGACCACTTAGAATAATCTACACCAAAAAGGTGAAGATTTGAAGGGGCGAATCCCCGATAGCATTTTGGAAGAGGTAAGGAACAGGGTAAACATAGAGGATGTTGTATCCCCTTATGTTACTCTGAAAAAAGCAGGAAAGAATCTCGTAGGACTGTGTCCGTTTCACAGGGAGAATAAACCCTCTTTTACAGTAAATCCTGAAAAACAGATATTTTACTGTTTTGGCTGCGGAGAAGGCGGTGATGCTATAAATTTTTTAATGAGAGTAAACGGTGTATCATTCACAGAAGCCATTCGAGAATTGGCACGGATCACAGGTGTGGTGTTACCTGACGCACGGATATCAACTCTGTATCGTGAGGGTGTAGAATCAAAAAAGGAGGTTCTTTTGAGGGTCAATGCCCTAGCAGAAGGATTTTACGTCAAGATGCTTTTCTCGAATAGTGGGAGTGAGGCTAGACGTTACTTAAAAGGACGGGGGATAACAGAGGAAGCGGTAAAAGCTTTTGGTTTAGGTTACAGCCCTGATACATGGGGAAGTCTTAGAGACTTCATGAAGACAAGGGAGATTCCCCTTTCCTTTGTGGAAGAGGCTGGTTTGATATTGAGGAGTGAAAAACTAGGTTATTACGATAGATTTCGTGGCAGAGTGATGTTTCCCATAAAAGGTGCAGCGGGGAAAACGCTGGCTTTTGGAGGGAGGATTATAAAGGAGGGTGATCCCAAATATCTCAATTCTCCTGAAACTCTCATTTATAGAAAAGGTGAAGTTCTGTATGGTTTTTGGGCAAATAGGGAAGATATCCGTAAAGAAGGTTTTGCCATTGTGGTTGAGGGATATTTGGATCTTCTTTCTCTGTGGTGTGCTGGTGTGAGAAATGTGGTGTCAACTCTGGGTACAGCTTTAACACCTCATCAGGTTTACCTGCTTCAGCGTTATACACCGGAAGTGGCTCTTGTTTTTGATTCTGATGAGGCAGGGCGTAGGGCATTGTCCCGAGGCATAGGTATTTTAATGTCAAAAGGGATTAAATGTCGAGCTATCACCCTTCCCGATGGGTATGATCCTGATGAGTTTGTTCGCCACTTTGGGCCAAGCGAATTTACTGGTCTTATCAGTAAGGCGAAACCCGCTATGGAGTATTATTTGGAGACGAGTGTGGGGTCTACTTACACCACTCAGGAGTTCATGGGGCGTTTGAGGGAGGCAATACGATTTGTAGCTGAGATGGAGAATCCTCTGGATAGAAGGATTTTTGTACGGCGCATCGCAGAATATGTTGGTATTGATGAGAATTTGCTTGCAGATGAGGTGGATGTTCTACTTAGAAGCAAGTTTGAAGGTAAAGCTGAAGAGGGTGAGAGTTTCGCGTCTCTTCCTGTCAGATTGGAGATAGATCTCATAAAGGTGATTGTCGAGCATCCGGATAAAGTAGAATACATAACTAAGACGGGTGCGGTCCGGTACTTTGAGAATGACGAGCTGAGAGAGCTTGTGAGATATTTGGAGGATCAAAAGGCAAAGGGTTACAGTGTTTCTGTCAGTGATGTCCTCTATAGAATTTACGATGAGAACTTGCGTAGTATGTGTATAAAAAGGTTGATGGAACCTTTACTTTGCGATGGTGAAAAATTAGACAGATTAATTGCAGATGTGATTGTAAAGCTAAAGAGTAAGTGGTATCGCAAGCAGCATCAACAGCTAAGAATCGCTATAGCTAGAGCTGAGGAATCCGGAGACGAAGAGCGGTGTAGGGAGCTTCTTTTAAAGAAACAGTCTCTAATTGAGGAAGAGAAGACTATAAAAGAATCGTTGGGAAGGTAACATATGCGTAAAGAAGAACACTCCGAGGAGCTAAAAAAGCTAATATCTTTGGGGGAAGAAAAAGGTTTTTTAACGTACGATGATATAAACGATTTTTTGCCTGCGGATGATCCTATATCCCCGGATCAGATGGATGACATTATTTCCCTTTTCGGAGAGAAAGATATAGAGATCATCGACGGGGATAAGGGAGAGAGGCTTGTTGTAAAGAAGGTCTCAGATGATCTGCTCTCCTCGAAAGATGAGGAGGAGGAGGATATCCTGGGTTTGCTTCCCCTTACTGGTAGGGCTGGGGATCCGGTGAAGATGTATCTCCGAGAAATGGGTATGGTTTCGCTCCTCAGTCGTGAAGGAGAAGTGGAGATAGCCAAGCAGATAGAGGAAGGTGTTCGCGAGGTTATGGATTCAGTATTCAGTGTTTCTTTGTGCGTTAGAGGTGTTATAGACATTGGTGAGCGCTTGCGGACTGGTGAGCTCAGGATCAGAGGAGTGGTGGAGAATCTGGAGGACGACGAAGGTTTTGTTGAGGAGGAGATCCATCGTGAGAGAGTGCTAAAGCTTATCGATAAGGTCAAGGTACTTCACGAGAAAAATGAAGCGTTAAGGAAAAAGTTGCAAGACAGAAGACTTGGAAAGAATGAGCGCCAAGAGCTAAGGAAGGAACTAGAACGAAACACAAAAACAATTGTGCGTCACTGCCGTAAAGTAAAGTTCAGTAAGAAACAGATTGAGCGTTTTGTGACTGCGTTGAAAAAGTTGCGTGATGAAGTTGAATCGGCGGAAAAGGAGATTCAAAGCTGGAAAGATAATATTGGTTTATCGCTGACTAAAATGGCGTATGTGTGGAATGTGATAAGGGTGGAACCTCATAAAGCGGAAAAGGTAGCAGAGGAATTAGGTACATCACTGGAAAGGCTTATGGCTGCGGAAAAAGCTGTAAAGGAAGCTAACAAAAAGCTCAAACAGATTAGGGAACATACAGGCATGCCTGCGGTGACATTTAAAAAGGTTGTAACAACAGTGATTAACGGCGAGGCTAAAGCGGAACAGGCTAAGAAAAGACTCGTGGAAGCCAATCTGAGACTTGTGGTGAGTATTGCTAAAAAGTATACGAATAGGGGGCTCCAGTTCTTAGATTTGATTCAGGAAGGTAATATAGGTTTAATGAAGGCTGTGGACAAGTTTGAGTATCAAAGGGGCTATAAGTTTTCCACTTATGCGACCTGGTGGATACGTCAGGCAATAACTAGGGCAATTGCTGATCAGGCCCGCACGATCCGGATACCCGTGCATATGATTGAAACTATAAACAAATTAATAAGGACTTCCAGATACCTCGTCCAGGAGCTGGGGAGGGAACCAACTCCGGAGGAGATTGCAAGTAAAATGGAATTTCCCCTGGATAAAGTAAGGAAAGTGCTCAAAATCGCAAAGGAACCAATATCGCTGGAGACACCTATAGGTGAAGAAGAGGATAGTCATCTCGGAGATTTTATTGAGGACAAGAAGATACTCTCGCCTTCGGATGCTACAATTAGTATGGATCTGGCTGAGCAAACAAGAAAGATTCTGGCCACTCTAACCCCCAGGGAGGAGAAGGTGCTCAGGATGCGCTTTGGCATAAGTGAAAGGGTAGATTTCGACGAGGAAGAGTCCGAAGAACATAAAGATCGCGATGTAAGTTCCAATGTAAGACCCACGAGGAAAAGATAGTTTATTTTGCTTATTGACAAGTGAATATATAGGGTATTAAAATGAATTTATATGTGAAGGGCCCATAGCTCAATTGGTAGAGCCACCGGCTCATAACCGGAAGGTCCCTGGTTCGAATCCAGGTGGGCCCATCATGATCTGAGTGGATCAAGGGAGGTGACCCGTATATTTATCAACTGGGGAGGTAGACAGGACGAGGATAGCTCGTGTGTTATGAATAAGTGTGCGGGCCTTTCCTGCCAAAAAATGCACCAATAAACGGTGCATTTTTTGTTTCATCTGATTTTTGTTCGGGGGATGTGAACATTGGGTGCAAAGTTGAACTTACTCATAGAATTACAGAAAATTGACACAGCTATTGTGCAAGCTAATCTCAAGAAGAAGGAACTTCCCTCTGCGATAGCGAAATTGGACGAGCAGTACAGAGAGGAAGAAAAGCAGCTAAAAGGGCATAGGTCCTATTTGGACGAGCTGTTTAAAAAGCATCGTTCTCTTGAGGAGGAGCTGAAAAGGGGGATGGAAAACCTCAGGCGTACTAAGGCACGGTTGTTCGAAGTGAAGACAAACAAAGAATATCAAGCTATGTTGAAGGAGATAGAAACGATTGAGAAAAAGAATGAACAGTTGGAAGAGGATATAATTCTTCTTCTCGATGAGATAGACGAAAAGAAGAAGTTTCTTAAAGAGAGGGAATCGCGGTTTGCACAACACAAAGAAATTTATGAGAGAAAAAGAGCTGAGTTGGTTAGAGAGATGGATTCCATTGGTGATGAATTAAGGACGTATAGAGAACAAGGGGATGCTCTGAGGAAGCAGCTTAGTTCAGAGATCCTTAGGAAGTATGATCAATTAAGGGCTTTAAACAACGGTATTGCCGTTGTTTCAGTCTGGAAAGAGATCTGCGGTGGTTGTCATATGAATATCCCTCCCCAACTTTACAACGATCTTATGACAAACAAGGATGAAATTTTTTTCTGTCCCCATTGCAATCGGATAATTTTCTGGTACAATCATAACGAAAAGGGTATCTGAGCAGATCGGATGGTCGCTCCTCCATTTCACGGGAGGGGAGGAAAGTCCGAGCTCCGCAGGGCAGGATGGTCGCTAACGGCGACTGGGGGTGACCTCAGGAAAGTGCCACAGAAAATATACCGCCCAGCATTAGCGGGGTAAGGGTGAAAAGGTGAGGTAAGAGCTCACCGCTTCTCTGGTGACAGGGAAGGCACGGCAAACCCCATCCGGAGCAAGACCAAATAGGAGAACGCTTGAGGATGGCCCGTCCGATGTTCTCGGGTAGGTCGCTTGAGGCGGCGGGTAACCGTCGTCCCAGAGAAATGATCATCACCCCGGCGGGTTTATCTTTCCGCCGGGGTACAGAACTCGGCTTACAGATCGGCTCAGGTACTCTTTTCTTTTTTCAAGATATTCCGAGGGCTTTCTCTGTTTCTAATATATCCAGTGTGGTTTTGATCACAGTGTCGGAATTCAGAGATATGCTGGTGATACCGCATTCTACTAAGAAACGGGCAAATTCAGGATAATCACTAGGAGCCTGGCCACAGATACCGATTTTTTTACCCATTTTGTTTGCTTTAGTGATAGCTTCTTTTACAAGTATAAGAACTGCCGGATCTCGTTCGTCAAATAAGTGGGTAATTAGGTAAGAATCTCGGTCTAGACCTAAGGTCAACTGGGTAAGATCGTTGGATCCTATTGAAAACCCGTCAAAAATCTTTCCAAATTCTTCGATAAGAATAACATTACTGGGAATCTCCACCATCATGTAAATTTCTAAACCTTTTTCACCCTGCACGAGGCCATTTTTTGCCATTATGTCGATTACCTTTTTCCCCTCTTCTACAGTTCGACAAAAGGGGATCATGAGTTTTACATTTGTGAGCCCCATCTCTTCCCGGACCTTCTTCATCGCTGCGCATTCGAGAACAAATGCGTCTCGGTATCGTTCGTCGTAGTAACGGGAGGCCCCTCTAAATCCGATCATGGGATTTTCTTCCTGAGGTTCGAAATACGAACCACCTATCAAATTTGCGTACTCGTTACTTTTAAAATCGCTCATGCGTACAATCACATCGTTGGGCCAGAATGCCGCAGCTATTTTAGCTACACCTTGAGCAAGTCTGTCCACAAAGAAATCAGCTTTGTTCGCATAACCATATGTAAGTTCCTCGATTTTTTGCCTGATTTCTGGATCAGTGACTCTGTCAAATTGAATAAGGGCCATGGGGTGTACGCTTATATGCTGGTTTATGATAAATTCAAGACGGGCTAATCCTACACCGTCATTGGGAATGGAGGCTAGGTTGAAGGCGATCTCTGGGTTACCCACATTCATCATGATTTTTGTTTTGGGTCTTTCTAGATTCTTTGCATTGATCCTCTGAATTTCGTATTTCAATATCCCTTCGTAAACATAACCTATTTCACCTTCTGCACATGACACAGTGACCTCTTTTACATTCTGTAGGACTGAGGTGGCATTTTCTGTTCCCACAATACATGGGACACCGAGTTCGCGGCTCACGATTGCGGCGTGACACGTTCTTCCTCCTTTGTTTGTCACAATGGCCGCTGCCATTTTCATAATGGGTTCCCAGTCAGGGTCTGTCATGTCCGTGACAAGTACTTCACCTTTTTTAAATCTTTTAATTTCAGAGACATCTTCAATGACATTGACTGGTCCAGCACCTATCTTTGTACCCACAGCTGTTCCTGTGACAAGGGGTGGTTTTTTCTCAAGTAGCACGTAAGTTTCTAATATACTGCCATCCTTTTGTGACTGAACTGTTTCGGGCCGAGCTTGCAGGATGAACAGTTCTCCAGTTCTTCCATCCTTTCCCCATTCTATGTCCATTGGTTTGAAGTAACCCGCTTTGCTAGAGTAGTGTTCTTCAATTATCACTGCCCAGTGGGCTAAGTTTAGTATTTCATCATCAGTTAGACAGAAACGACGACGATCTTCAATAGGAGTTTCTACAAGAACGGTAGCTTCCCCTTCTTGGTGGGTCTCGGCATAAACCAGTTTTCTTTCTTTTGTCCCCAGTTTTTTCTGAATTATAGGTCGAAATCCCTGTTTTAGGGTAGGTTTGAACACGTAGAACTCATCAGGATTAACGTTTCCCTGAACTACAGTTTCGCCCAGACCCCACGAACCTGTGATCAATATCGCATCTCTGAATCCCGATTCTGTGTCGATAGTGAAAATAACCCCCGAGGCACCGAGGTCTGACCTCACCATCTTTTGAACACCTATGGACAGGGCCACGGAGAGATGATCGAATCCCTTGTCGACCCTATAAGATATCGCCCGATCCGTAAAGAGGGAAGCAAAGCAACGTTTACATGCGTCTAAAAGGTCTTTCTCTCCCCTGACATTAAGATAAGTCTCCTGTTGACCAGCAAAACTGGCGTCAGGAAGATCCTCAGCTGTTGCTGAACTTCTCACGGCAACGTCGGTATTCTCCCCATATCTGGCACAGAGTTCTCGGTAGGCATCGACAATAGCTTCTCTCAAATCATTGGGCAATTCGGTTCCGTATATGAGGTCTCTTATCTTTTTACCGCGTTCTTTTAGGTTTTCTATATCGTGGGTATCGAGATCAGCGAGAATCTCTTTTATTTTTTCAGTGAGACCTGCGGACTGAAGAAGGTAGCGGTAAGCATGGGCCGTTATGGCATAACCATCAGGTATATTTACCCCTTTTGGCCCCAGTTCCCGTTTCATCTCCCCCAAGGAGGCATTTTTACCTCCCACCTGAGGTAGATCACTCATCTGAACTTCATCGAACCATAGTATAAATTTATTCTCTGACATTTTACTGTCCTCCTGGTTTATGGAGAAATTACCCTCAATTGAGATTTTGTCCATAACAATTTTGCTCTGGGGTGTCAATCACAAGGTATGTTAGAATAAGAACAAAAAAAACTGGAGACTGTAGTCTCCAGTTTTTCCAATTTTTTTTAGTTAGTTACTTTTCCTCTTCTTCCTCATCGTCGTAAAAAGGACCTTCTCCTTCCGCTCCTTCAGGCACCGGAGTTTCTATTGAGCGGGTAATTCCTCGGGCGAGAAGTGCTGCAATACCGAAAAGGATGACTATAGATATGATGAGAATAACAATTATAGTTGTAGTCCAGGCTCTGCTCTCCTTTTCGATATTTTTGGCAGTTTGAATTGCGAGTTCGTTGAATTTGTCCACATCCACACCCATTGCGATCCATCCAAAGCCAGCTGGGGGAGGGTAATCCGCTGTGAAGAATTTAATGGGTGCATACGCGACAAATTTCGTGTGCCCTGCGAATTTGTACATTTTAATACCCGCTTTTCCTGATAAGGCATCACTGGCTACCTGTGGGATATTCGGGTCAAGATAACCCATCAGCTTCAGGTTTAGAACTTCCATCCCCTTTTTGGTAAGCTCTTCCTGGTTTTCCTTTGTCAAAGGTGGCACAGGTGTCCCATCTTTAAGCAAACCTCGAATGTGAAAATCGTTGGGGTGAGATATCATGAACCCCTCACTGTCTACCATGTAGGCGTAATTACCTGTTGATGCATCAGCCTCAAAAACTGGCGTTGATGATGTCGGTACGATGTGATCCGTGAATGCAGCTAAGTGGCGATAATCTAATGCAAGTTGTACTACACCCTGAAACCCTTCACGACCATAAATAGGTGTGGCAAATCGAATGACGCCTGAGAACCTTTTGCCTTTCTCGAATTCACCTCGGGTAACATACCATCCTGTTACGGGAGAAACATAAACCTCACCTTTGTTTAGATTTTTGGCTTTAGCGAAGTACGTTTCCGATTTATATGTTGTATTTGCGGGATTGCTTACATTTACAAGTTTTGATGTAGGAACAATCTGGCCATTCACAATTTTGATCATCTCGTTTCCATTTTTGTCAATCAGCGACATCTCAGTGTAAAGGGGAATGGAGACCTGTTTTAGCTTCCCGTCTTCTTTAACCCAGATATGCCGGCGATTCTCCTGGACAAATTTTTGAAACGCGGAGTCTGTAGCCGGAATAATGGTAGCAATCAACAGATCCTTTTTACGTTCGTTGAGGAAATTGGCAACTTCATCCGCAAGATTAATGGCGCGTATTTTGATTTCCTCCTGTGCTTTCTGATCCAAAACTGTAACAGCCTTTTCTCGTACAGCCACTCCCAATTTGAAGATACCGTTTGCAATAAGTATAGCAACTAGTGATAAGGGGATCACAATGAGGAGGAAGAATACGCGAGCAACCGTGAAAATCTGCCTTTCTTTTTTAGTTTTTGTCATGCCATTTCCCCCTAACTATATTCTTTTAGATTAACCGCTTAATTAAGCGTATACCACTCACGACTTAGCCAAGAAAATACTTCATGTAGGGGTTGGCATAAAGTAGAATTAGAGCGACGACAAGTGCGTAAATGGCAATTGATTCGGCCATAGCCATTCCGACGAGCATTACGGTCATGATCTTTCCCTGTACCCCAGGATTGCGGCCTACAGCCTGACAGGCTCCACTAGCAGCATTTCCAATCCCCAGACCTGCACCAACAGCACCAACACCTATGGCAAATCCGGCGCCAATCATTGCACCAATGGCGAAAAGCACTTTAGCATAAGACTCTCCCGCAACTGGTAATGCCTCTCCTGCGGCGTAAACGAGTGGAGAAGCTAGCATAGAAGCCATAGCGGCAAATAGTGTGGTAAAGAATGTTCTCCCAACCTTCCTAAGCATCTCTCAAATCTCCTTTCTTTAATTTTTTTATTGAGCTCTAAGTTGTGCCTTTCTCCGTTAACATAAAATGTAGGATGGAGAAAGGGAAATGTTAAGTAAACCGAGTGTCAGATGACAGCAATACTTGTGCCAATGAAACGTATCATCCTCAAGATACACTTATGATACGGTAGATATTAACAAAAATGAAGAGCATGTGTGTGGGGTGGGTTTCTTTACGATTGAAAATTTTTTTAAAGGGGGATTTATTTATTGAACAAAAGTTGGAATGATTTTCTACATGGTGGTTTCTCCTTGAAAAAAGGCTAAGGGATTTGTAGTATTTTCTTACAGTTTCTCGGAAGGAGTTTTTAGTGCAGGAAATTTTAACAGCTGTTACGTATCTTGTGGTTTGGCTTGTTTGTCAGAAGGTAATAGGAATTGAAAGTGGTCTTACGAAGCTAATGATATCCCTTACTGCAGCAGTAGGTGTATATGTTTTTATTGCTTGGATAACGTATCGCCGTAACAAAGGGGGGAGGATGTCCGATGATTGAAAATCCTCTGATAGTCAAGAGTGTTATTGAGGGTCTTCCAATACCCACTTTTGTGATTGGCAAAGATCATAGGGTAATTTTCTGGAACAGGGCATGTGAGGAACTAACAGGTTTTCATGCACGAGACATAATAGGAACGGATCATCATTACATGCCATTTTATGAGAGTAAAAGGCCCCTTATTGCGGATCTTATAGTTGACCAGGATTTTAAGGCTCTAGAGAGGTATTACGGCACCAAACAAGGGAGGCCTTCTGATATAGTGAAAGGTGCGTATGAGGCGAGGGATTTCTTCTTGAACTTAGGTGGAAGGAGTCGCCATCTCTATTTTCTCGCCGCTCCTATATACGATGAAAAAGGAGAGATAATAGGAGCAATTGAAACACTTCAGGATGTAACCAAGGAACGAGAGCTGGAACTAAGCCTTAAGGAATACGCCAGCAATCTACAGAAGGAGCTAGAAAGGAACATCACACTGCAGAAAACCCTTGAAGGGGTTATAGAAGGGAGTCCGATTCCAGCTTTTGTTATTAATAAGAGTCACAGAATAATATTCTGGAACAAGGCCTGTGAGGAACTTACGGGTTATTCAGCGAAGGAGATGTTGGGTACCGATCTGCAGTATAAGCCTTTCTATGGAGAGAAGAGGCCTGTTATAGCTGATCTCATTGTTGATAGCGATTTTGAGGCTCTTGACAAATACTACGGAAAGAAAAAGGTTCAGCGTTCGGCGATCATACCGGGGGCTTATGAGGCCTGGGATTACTATGAAAATCTTGGGGGAAAAAGTCGTCATCTCTATTTTCTCGCCGCTCCGATATATGACGAGGCGGGAGACATAATTGCGGCAATAGAGACACTACAGGACATCACAAGACAGCGTGAATTGGAGCAGCGTCTGATGGAATATGCTGAAAGTCTTCAAAACGAGCTTACAGAAAACATAAATCTCCGCAAAGAAATAGAGGGACTTTACCACTACATCCAGTCAATACTTGATAGTTCACCTGATACACTCTTCGAATTGAATGAGGATGGGATCATCACGTATGTTAGTAGAGGCAGAGAGAACGGGACGGGTCCAGAGGGAATAGTGGGAAAGCATTTTTCTGAATATGCACCCAAACACAAGAATTTTTTAATGGCACGCTGGGAGGAGATAAAGAAGGGAAACTACAAACCCTATGAAATAGAGAGTACGGATCGTACCGGTCAGAAAAGAACCTATCTTCTAACGCCTAGACCCGTGAAGGGTCGGAACCGCTATGTTATAGCTCAGCGTGATATAACAGAATTCAAAGAATTGGAGCGGAAGGTTTATGAAGCTGAGAAACTTGCTGCTATAGGTCAGCTTTCTGCAGGAATTGCTCATGAGATTCGCAACCCTCTTTCATCAATTAAAATGAGCCTCCAGATACTGGAGAAGAGATTGAGGCCCACGGGCAATGATTTAAAGAGGTTTCAAATTGCCCTCAGAGAAGTCGAACATTTGGAGAACCTAGTTAATGATGTGCTTATCTACGCGAGACCTGGGGATCCCAAGAAACGCCCCTCAGATATACGGCGGATAGTGGAAAACGCTCTCGAGATGGTAGAAAAGGCTATTTTGGACAAAGAGATTAGTGTGGTCAAGGAGATTCCAGAGGGTTTACCACCGGTTGATGTTGATGATGCGATGATGCAGCGGGCGTTTCTTAATATAATGCGCAATGCCATTGAGGCTATGGAAAATAGAGGGATATTGTTAATAAAGGCGACGTTGAGGGATGATAAGTCACTACAAGTGGAGTTCCACGATACTGGTTGTGGAATCTCTGAAGAGGATTTGACCCATGTTTTCAATCCATTCTTCACAAAGAAGCGTTATGGAACTGGTCTGGGGATGGCTCATGTGAAGCGAATTATAGATCTTCACGAGGGTAATATTGATATAAGGAGCAAGTTGGGTGAGGGGACATGTGTGATGGTAACGTTGAAGACGGCGGATAAATAGATCACCCTTTAGGAACGAAGTATGGCTAAGATTCTCATAATTGACGATGATAAATCGATTGCCGAGACCTTGGAACTCTATCTTACCGAGGAAGGGCATGAGGTGTATGCCGCTTATACAGGAACGGATGGTTTGAATGCCTTTGTTCAACATAATCCAGACATTGTTATTCTGGATATTCGTTTGCCTGATATAGATGGATTTACAGTGTTAGAGGACCTTAAAGAAGAGGAAGAGAATGTTAAGGTAATAATGATCACTGCTTTCCACGATATGGAAACGACAATCCGAGCTATGAAAAGCGGTGCGTTCGACTACATCCATAAGCCTATAAATATAGATGAACTGGAAGTGGCTATTGATAAGGCGCTTAAAAGTTTGGAGATGGAGAGAAAAATTAGGGGGCTTTTGAATGAACCATCTCGCAGTTTTAAAGTGGGAGATATGATTGGTAATACCAGGGAGATGAAAGAGATATTTAAAACGATAGGTGTTATATCTCAAAATAGGGCTACCGTGCTTATTGAAGGCGAAAGTGGTACAGGTAAAGAACTCATCGCAAAAGTGATCCATTACAACACTTCACCTGATGAACCGTTTATAGCGGTTAATTGTTCTGCTATAGTGGAGACCCTTCTGGAATCAGAACTCTTCGGTCATGAGAAGGGTTCTTTCACAGGTGCAATAACTCGCAAGTTGGGTAAATTCGAGCTCGCTCGTTACGGGACGGTTTTTCTGGACGAGATAAGTGAAATGTCCTTAAATTTACAAGCTAAACTTCTTAGGGTTCTCCAGGAGATGGAATTCGAGAGGGTGGGTGGTAAGGATAGAATAAAGGTTCATGCTCGTATAATTGCTGCAACCAATAAAGATCTAAAGCAGCTTGTTAAGGAGGGAAAGTTCAGAGACGATTTGTATTACCGGTTGAATATTGTCACCATAAAAATTCCTCCTCTAAGAGAGCGTCGGGAAGATATACCTCTACTCGTTGATTATCTGATTGCTAAGATAAACAGGGATCTTCACAAGCGGATAATAGGTGTTTCCGATGAAATGATGGATATATTTATGAAATATCACTGGCCGGGAAACGTTCGTGAATTGGAGAATCTTTTGGTTAGGGCTGCTGTGGTGGCAAAGGGACAGGTTTTAGTACGGGAGGATTTTCCCGAGTTACCTCTGGAAACAAAAGGAGAAACAACTCGTAAGGTTGAGGAGGATATATTCGAGGAACCTGGAAAATTGCTGACACTCGAGGAGGTGGAGGAAAGGTACATAAGGAAGATAATTAAAGAGCACCCTGACAAGAATAAGGGGGAAATATGTGAGATTTTAGGTATCTCGCGGCCAACGCTGGAGAGGAAATTGGAAAAGTACGGAATTGAGATTCCCTGAAGAATGTGTTTTTTCCATGGTTCGTGCATCTTTCATTAAATCGGCGGTTAAAAGTGAGGATTATCCAAAGAATAACTTACCTGAAGTAGCTTTTGCGGGACGTTCCAATGTAGGCAAATCTTCGCTCATAAATTCGCTTCTCGGGCAAAAAAATCTCGCACATATAAGCTCCACACCTGGTTGTACGAGGGCGATCAACTTTTTCCTCGTAGAGAATCGATGGGTTTTCGTTGACCTACCTGGGTACGGTTACGCTAGAGTCGCTGCTAAAATTCGCAGTGAATGGGGTCCAATGGTGGAAACCTATTTAAAAACCCGCGATAATCTACGGCTCGTTGTTCTTCTCGTAGATATTCGTCGCAACCCGGAGAAGGAGGAATTTGATCTCATTGAGTGGTTAAAGATGTACAGTCGCCCCTTTATAGTGGTTTTGACTAAAGCCGATAAAGTGACGAGGATGGAGGTGGAGCGGAGGCAAAGGGAGATTGCAAGTATCCTCAGTGATCTTGGTAATGGTAAGTTGTTTGTTTACTCTTCACGAACGGGAGAGGGTAAGAAAAAAATTGTTCAGGCGATCAACCAGCATTTAAAATAAAGGAGGGGAATGTGACCGATAGAAAATTGCTTTCCCAAAAACCCATACCTCCAGGTGAACGGCTTATAGTGGCTTTGGATGTGCCATCGGCGGAGGATGCTAAGTCTTTAGTTGAATATCTGGGTGAGAATGTACATTTTTACAAACTGGGTCTCGAATTATTCATGGCGGGTGGATATTTCGAACTACTTAAATGGATAAAAGATAGGGGAAAGAAAGTTTTTGTGGATCTCAAATTCTTCGATGTGCCCCAAACGGTAAGATCGGCGGTGGCGCGCCTTCGGGGGAGAGGAGTGTATTTCACCACAGTTCACGGAAACGATGGGATTCTTAAGGCGGCTGTGGAGGAAGCCGAGGGGGAAATCCACATACTTGCCGTTACAGTGCTCACCAGTTTGGATGAAGGTGACATAAGAGATTTAGGTTTTGATTGCTCTGTGGAAGATCTGGTTTTATCGAGGGCGAGGAGAGCAATTGAGATAGGATGCGCGGGTGTGATTTCCTCGGGTTTGGAGGTTAGGCGTTTGAGGCAGGAGTTGGGAGAGGGTTTTGTGGTTGTTACCCCGGGTATCCGCCCAGTTAAAAACGTAGATGACCAGAAACGGACAGTGGATGTCCGCGAGGCCTTTCTAAACGGTGCGGACTACATTGTTGTGGGTAGGCCTATTCGGGAAGCTCCTGACCCACGAGAAGCTGTAATTTCCATTCAAAAAACTATAAAGGAACTGTTCTGCGGGAAATTGTAAGAGAATTTATTTACGCATTAAGTAACGTCTTATGTAACCAAACGTTTCCTCCAAACCAACCTTCCATTTTCCCTCTTCCTTATAGAGTTTTAGATTGGCGGGGTGTTCTGACTTGTGATAGAGGATATCCACCTCTGCGTAGTCTTTTTTGATCTTATTGATTTTCCAAGTGCTCTGCACGAGGACCATATCTGGGTTGAATGCGTTTAGAAATCCATTCCAGTAAGCTTTTGCTAGTGGGCCACCTTTGGCAAAATCATCCTCCGTTTCCTCTTCCTTCAGGTAAATTTTATCCTTGGCTGCGAATGAGA
Organism: Syntrophales bacterium; assembly: GCA_026417625.1. Classification (NCBI taxonomy): domain Bacteria; kingdom Pseudomonadati; phylum Thermodesulfobacteriota; class Syntrophia; order Syntrophales; species Syntrophales bacterium. The sequence goes on from JAOACW010000006.1 coordinate 57,928, forward strand.
TAACACTTTTTACAATCTCACTTTTAGATTTTGCTGTTAGCCCCTCCCAGACAACTACATACTTTTTTTCCTTCATGGCGGTGAAGAACTTTTCCACTGTCTCGTAAAGTATATTTTCCTCGGATACGTCGGGGTATGAGGTTGGAATATTTTGGTTGCCTGTGCAGTGTGTAATAAGCAAAACGGATAAAAAACAGAGATATGCTCTATAACTAAGGTTAGGTAATCGATACATAAACAGTTAGAAGAACCCCTTTCGCCAGAAAGTGGCAAAGAGGTTCTTTTTCGACTGTTGGTTAAATTTTAATGGTGTGCTGTAGAAGTTCCCGAACTTGACGCTTCTGCAACTGTCGCAATTACTGCCGCAGCTGCCACTGTAGCCACAGCAATTGTACCAATGCTTATACCCGCAATAGTTGCAGTTCCTGCTGCTGCTCCAGCACCTGCAGCTGCTGCTCCCGCGCCCACAGCTGCTCCTGCACCCGTTCCAGCACCTGCTGCTGCTCCTGCACCTACCTGTGCCTGAGCAAATACTCCAGTAGATAAGAGCATTCCGATGAGGGTGAGTACACTGATCACTGCAATTTTTTTACTGTACAGCTTACGCATCATTGAGTAAATCCCTCCTTCCCATCAAGGTACTTTATTTTTAGCATGCCAAATTTTTTTGTCAATGTTTTTTAGTCCAGACCCTGTTTTTTTGTTATGAGATCCTTTTCGAGGTAAACTTTTGTGTTCCGCTGAACTATGTCAAATAAGTCATGAAAGTGTATTATGTCCTGGGCTACATCCCTGGTCCAGGGTGAGAATTTGAAATCGTAAGATGTTTTGGAATCGGAGCCTTTGAATAAACGAAGGGGTATGACGATACCTATACCTTTGTCGTGGTAACCCCTATTGAACTTATCTGTAAATAGGGAGGTGTCTGTTATACTGTACCAAATGCTTAAAATAATACCATTTATAAACTTAGAGACAGAAAACACCACGCCTCTATCTCCTGCAAGAAACTGTCCTGCTTTTATATCAAGAGAACTCTCAAGTTCGGGTACGTTTAGCCTCGTTTTCAGAAATGCTGTGTTGTACCATGATTTGTAGTCTTCTTTTTTGTAAGAGAAGACGCTATCAGGTTCTCTTTTCTTAACACAGGTGGTGTTAAGTCCAACAAGGAGACGTCCATTTAGGAATGGTCGCATCGCCTCTACATCAACCCCACCGTACTGCAGTTCCAGGTAGCCTGCTGATATCCTACCGTAGATCTCCATTGGAAATTTCTCCATTTTCTCTAACATCAATAATCCCATGTTGAGTTTCTCCTTCTTGTACAGCCATAGGTCTGAGCGCACCGCCTGTGGCATAGGAGGGTTGGCAGATGAGATGTTGTTGAGAGGATAGCCCTCTAAACCGGCTATTATTGATGTACCTCTTCGAGGATTAATACTTATCCAGCCTAGTGCACCGAGACGGTATTTAAAAAAACCCGACGGGTCGTTGAGCAAAGTCTGGAATGACGGTTTAATTCCCCAATCCCACCATTTTGGATTTGTTTTCTTCGCCTCGAGGTTTTTGTGGATGGTTGTATCAATGTGGGAAAGGTAGAGGAATTCCCCCGTAGTTAAATGCTCCTGTATGTACTCTTTCAGATCGTATAGGGTGGTTTCGAATTTCACTATTGGGATATCGTTATCGGAGAGAATTAGGTGTATCTGTTTAACGGTGGTGTCTTCTTTTAATACTTCGTGTATTGCTCGAAGTGCCATGCCAATTGCCCGAGGAGTGTAGTAGTACTTGTCGTTCTGTGTTTCAATCCAGAGATCACTTCCGTCGATGATAATGCTGATGCCGCTGAACCCCGATTTTTCCAGGGCTTCCACTATTCTGTACTTGAGGGGCATATGGCGTGCTTGAGGTCTTTCTTTGTAAGGAACATCGTAGAGGGGGACCATAGGCGGACCCAATTCAAAGTTTACTGATACGTTTACGCCGAACTGTTCACCTCGCTGATAAGAAAAATCTGTTTCCAACCATTGCCAGGGTTTAACACGTATGCCGAAGTTGAATGGCGATGGTACAGGTTTGGGAAAATGTATCTTCTGTCCCGGGTCCTGTGTTTGTTTTTCATATCTTATAGGACTGTATTCAGCCATCAAAATGAGCCACGGGGTTAAAGCGAATTGAATGCCACCGAAGAACTGGCTATCGGATATAAATTCCCGAGGATTTTGGATTATTTCCATTTTGATCGTTTCTCCTGAGGGTGAAAGGGGTTTTTTGCCGAAGCGACCATTGCCAAAACCTAGTGTAAAATCGAGAGGATAGATCTGTTTCGATGCAACGACATACTGGGCTGAGAATATACGGGTTCCATGAGGATCCATGATACCTACAGCGATCGCGGGTAGATATTTTTTCTCACGTAACAGGCGAAACTTGATGTCCGCCACCTTGTCTTTGTAGTTGCCATAATTTCTCCATGTGGGATCACCAGGGTTGACGGGAACGTCGAGGATTTCCGTGAATCTTCCGTCTATTTCTATTCCCTTTAGAGGACTGAAGGCACCGTAGAAGTTTCTGTAAGGAGGAATGTGAGTAAATCCTAAACGAGCGTGATTTTCCTCAAGAAAACGGGCCGTGGGAGTTTCCATAATGCCAGTTCCACCGTAGTTTGCTGGTGTTATAAACTCTGTATCCTTTGCTTTTACTGGTGAGCCAATGATGTTGCACGCTATAAGAAAAAAAAATGCGACTACGAACCTCTTTATGTCTCCAGCAAGCAAATCACCCCTCATCTCCAGTCTCGCAGGAAAGGGTTTTACTGGAGTCCATTGGCTTCTCTATATGCGGCCACAAATCTGTCAACTAGAACGAAAGCATCATGCTGGATGTGGTGAATGTTGCCAATATTTGCCAGTCCAGTTACGTTTAGACTCCACGTTGTCACAGCGGTTTGCAATTTGGGATTGGCGGTAAGAAAGGCGAGTTGTCTCAATTCGAGTTTGATGTCGTAGGCGTACCAGTATTTTTCTGTTTCGTGGGTGTTAATGTTTAGGTAAAGAAACGGGCGCCCTGGTATTTTAAGCCATTCATCCCCTTCCAAGACCTTAATTCCTGCTTGATTCAGTCGATTTGTTATACGCCTTTTGAGAAATTCCTCTGATATGCCGGCCTTTTTTGCATATTTTTGTATGTTTGGTTGTAGGTCTTCTATGAATAGGGCCACACTCTTAATGTTTTGGAGTGTCTTTCTGCTTAAGGGCGTATCATCACTCTGACCGGCTTCAGGTGTTAGGTAAAAAATTAGAACAAGTATAACAGCAGTTACGATTTTATTCCTCTTGCTCATTTTTTTCCCTGCCATTTCTAAATACTCAGAACAGTTTTATAATCGTTGCGGCGGTAACAGCGGTGTTCATAAGTATTTGGGTTATGTCTCTAATTTCTCTAAGCCAGGCGATTGTTGTTATTTTTTCGGGAACTACGATGACGTCCCCAGGTTCAATTTGAGGGAACCTCTCTCTTCCAAAAGCAGTGAATTCCCAACGTTCTTTCCCTTCATCCCAGCTTATGATAGTGTCTTTAAGTTTGCGGGCGCTTCCATCAACCTTCAGTACAAATACGTTGTCTTCGTCGGCAAAAGTGGAGAATCCCCCCGAGGCCTTAATGTAGTCGATATAAGACCACCGGCTGTTATAAACGTGGGTACCTTCAGACATGACAGCACCAATTACATTGACCACACTACTCTTCTGGGGAATGTAGAGCGTATCCCCGTCTTCCAGTTCGATGTCGTAGATGCTTCCCTTGAGCAAACGTGGATGGGCAAGGTGGATGGTCATTCTTCCTGTTGCTTTAAGTGACCTCATGTGATCGATCAGGCGTTGCTTCATTTGCATTTCCTGTGATTTTGCCTGGGCTTCTTCCGCTGTCAGTGAAGAAGCTATATACGTTGACGCCCCCGCTAGAAGTTCCCTTTCCATTCTCTTCGTCATATCTTCCAGGCTCTTCTGCTGTAGCTTGCGGACAGATTCCCGGGTAAAGTAAGCAGCCCTCAGATATGCCGTGGGAAGGTACCCTCCTGCCCTCTCGATGACTGAGGATAGACGCTCACCTTTTTGGATTGCGTATTTGCCCGGGAATCGGAACTCTCCCATAAGTGTCACGTACATGGTGGGACCCCAGTTGGGTATACGTTTTACTAACAGATAGTCCCGGGGTTTCAGAAGGACGTTGTGCTCCGGGTCACCTGATAGGGCTTTCCGCAGGTTTATTACACGTCTTTCTGTGCGCATGGTATTTTGTTCGTCTATGAACGAAGAGAAAAGCTCAGCTTCGTCGAGGTAAGCAGATTCCAGAGTATTCCCTGCCTTGAATACTAGGTCTTTTACATACATATTTTCTGTGTATTGGTACTTTCCCGGTTTTGTAACTTCTCCATCGATTGTTACGAATTTATGTACTTCGTGTTCATAGATGGAGTGAATGGTTATCTTGTCCTCCTTTTCAAGAGGTATGTTGTGTTCTGGATCACCGGCCAAAGCTTTTTCTACGCTGAAGAAAAGTGTGTGGAGTTTTCCCGATGCATCCTTTCTTACTATTTGTGCCTTTTTGAGATAAGCCTCATTCGTAAGACCGCCGGATGCAAGAATGGCATCTCTCACCCGCATGTTATCCTCGAGCTTCAAACGGCAGGAGGGTCTCATCAAATTCTCGAATTCCAAAATCTTCGTTGCGTAGCTGCTCTCACCCGCGTTTTGTAGGGCAATTCTTAGTTGAAGTAATTTACCCGCGGGGGGCACCTTACCAGCATTAATTGTGGAATTTATTTCCCCTACCATTGCTGCGAGATCATTCATACCCCGGTTGGAGAGGTCCTTTTCCATTGACTGAAAGTAAAGTTGGGCGTTTTTTAGGGTTGTAAGAAATCCCGGAGTGCGGTTTTCAAGAACGTCACTACTCTCAGCATGACATTCTCCCCGTATTTCCCCTTCGACGGTAACATATGGTTTTTCCTCAAAGAACCATTTACTGAAAACATAGATCTCATCTTGAGGCATTAGTTCTATGTTGTGATTTTCATCTTTCGAAAAAAGAAGTGCTTTCAGATTAACAGGGACTAAAGTAGAATTCATTAGTGGTGGTTCTAATCGCTTTATCAGAGCGTAATCTAGATATGTTTCTGGCAGTAGTTCCTCAATTTTTACTACATCTCCGATTTTCATCCCTTTTTTGTATTCGTATTTCCCTGGACGTTTAACGTTGCCGTTCAAAGTAACTATGTTAACGTCCATCTCTACAATGGGGAATACTTTTACGAGATCTCCATCCTGAAGTATAAAATTTTTGGCCTTTTCGAGGTTTTTGTCGTCAATGTCTACTACTATCTGTTTTTCGTTTTTGACGATGCGTTCAACCTGGATCTGCCTTGTGTAAGCTGAAGGTATTATTCCCCCAGCGATATCGACTAGGTACTTTAAGTCGTGCTGCGTGGATAGTTCGTATATGGCTGGTCTTTTGACATGGCCGGCAATACCGACCAGTGGTCCTGTTACGGGAACAAAGATCACATCCCCTGCCATGAGTGTTACGTCCTTTGATTTGTCTCCTCTGAGGAAAAGGTCGTAGAGGTCAAGAGTTGTAATAGTTTCCCCTTTCCTTCGGAGTTGTATTTTGCGCATTGAACCGATCTCTGTGGGTCCGCCTGCCAAGAGGAGAGCGTCTGTGATCGTTGCAAAGGAACCGATTGTATAAGCACCCGGTCGTCTAACATCACCGAGAACGAATATGGGTATTGTTTTGAGGGCACCCAGTGTTACATCAACATTTGTACCAACGATCTGTTCGGCTTGCTTTATGATCTGTTTGGACATCTCTTCGAAGGTCATTCCAGCCACGTAGAGTGGCCCAATTTGAGGAATGGTAATCTTCCCATCCCTGTCTACAATCAAGTTGTACTGAGCGTTTACACGGCCCCAAAGGAGTAATCTTACTTCATCTCCTGGCCCAATAACGTATTTCAGTGGTACCGGTATGTCAGAACGATCTGTCACAAGGCGAACTGCTGCCGTTTTGAAGAATTCGTAACCGAATGGTTTGAGGTTAAGTGGGATGTTCTGGTACTTTCCGATTTTTCGGAACCGGGTAAAAAGGGATTCTTCCTCTTGGACCGCGCCTTTATATTCTAGCATCTCTTTGCCCTTTGTAACTTCTTCCGGGGTAATCCCTTTGTATTCTGGACGTTTTTTAAGGGCTTCAATGGCTTCAGGTGTGAGTTTTTCTCCCTTTTTCTGTAATTCCCCCGATTTCTGAATTTCATCAAGTCCCAAGGTTTGCCTTTGCTCGGGGGTCAATTGCTGGTAAATATCTTTCAATTGTGTGGAAGGGGGCAACTGAGGCGGAGATACGGGTTCGGTTACTCTGGATGACCCATCCTGAATGCTTTTCACTGTTATGGAGGGCTGTTGGGCAAAAATACTTCCTGCCCACATGATAACAAGGATAAGCAGAAATTTCATAAAGTGTTTCATGGGACCCCACCTGATTGTAAAGTTTGTACCCTCTTTTTTGTATTTTCGATGTAATTTAGAAGGAAAGCTAAAAATATACCTACGAATAGGGAACTCACGAAAGCAACACTTACCATTAATAACCTTTTGGGTTTAATTTTCAAATCGGGGATCTTTGGCGGATCCACCAGCTTAAAGGCGAAGTTTTCCTTGACTTCGGCCATCATGGAAAGCTCAATCTGTTGTGCTATGAGTGCATAAGTTTTTTGTTTTATAAGGGGATCTGAGGTGGTTGCCAATTGTTCTTCCAGATATTTCTTGTTCGTGGTTGCCACCCTTTTTGCTTCGCTGCTCATATGGTCAGTTAGTGTCCTTAGTAGATACTCAACTATATGTGCTGCCATTTCTGGGTCTTTAAACTCCGCCGATACGGTTATGGTTCCTTCCTTCGGTGATTGTGTAATTTTAATTATCTTTTCGAGTGCCCGAAGTCCATCCCATGTGTCTGGTACGTGAGGATCTTTTTTGACTACGGTCGGGGGTGGGGGATTTATTAACTTATTTATGTAAGGCAGGGGGTTTATTGAAGCACTCCTTTTTTTCTTCCACGTATTCTTTTTTTCATCCCATTGATCTGAAAATAATACTGGTAGAAGGTTGAACTGGGTAATCATCTTTTCCCGGAGGACGTTGGATTTAAGGAGGGCCATTATTTCTGCAGCAGTCGCTGATCCTGGAAGGGAGATACCGGGTAGTGCACCAAATTGGGCCGCTATTAAAGCACTGACACCCGCGGAACTTCCCGTATCTTTAGTTATTGGAACGATTACAGCCTGTGCTCGGTATATGTTGGGCATAAAGAGGGATACAACAGCAGTTGATAAAACGGATATGAATACAATAATGGCTATCATTTTGCGGTACTTCCAGATAACAATCCACAATTCATAGAGATCTATTTCGTCCTCCGAGGGATAATGGGTTACTTCACCGGGTGCATGTGGGGATGGTCGATTTTCTGTCATTCTCCCTCCTCTTTTTCATGGGACTAGAATTCTTATAGTAAGACTCACCAAGTGTCAAGGAACTTCCTGGTACCTCATCTCGCACCGCGTGCGAAGATCACAACCCTTATTGTGCGCGCAATCACATGAAGGTCCAATAGAAAGGATAGGTTTTTAATGTAGTAGAGATCGTACTCCAGTTTGATCAGTGCATCTTCCAGCGTAACTCCGTGCCTGTAGTTCACCTGGGCCCACCCTGTTATACCGGGACGAACGGTGTGGCGAAGGTTAAAGTACGGTATCTTTTCGGAAAATGTTTGCACTTCCTCCTCCATAAGTGCTCGAGGACCGATTAGACTCATTTCTCCCTTTATCACGTTTATGAGTTGGGGTAACTCGTCAATGCGGAACAGTCTTAAAAACTTACCCACGCGGGTTATTCTGGGATCATCAGGTTGCCCGGCTAATTCACGTTGATACTCTTGCCCTACCTTCATGGAACGAAATTTGTAAAGCACAAAAGGTTTGCCTTGAAAGCCCACACGTCTCTGCCGGAACAATACGGGACCAGGGGATTCCAATTTTATGGCTGCGGTGATTATTGCTACGAATGGTAACGATGCTAGAAGTAGAATCGACGCAATTGCTTTATCCAAAAGCTTTTTGAAACGCCTGTTGTATAGGGTTCTCCGAACTCCTGTTATCCGGGAAAAAACAAACCAGCGGTCATCTATGTACCTCACAGGAATCCTCTGGAAATTTATTTCTGAAAAGATAGACGGTTCTAGGATATCTACCCCTGAGAGCTTAATCTGTGTGAGTTCCCTAGTAAATTGTGGAGATTTCTCGATGAAAGGTGATATGATAATAGCGTCTGGCTTGAGCTTCGCTGGTGTCCTCTTGAGATGATAAGTGTCTGAGTTTTCTGTGTTTCCCTTTCCAGTTGGTGGAGTATTATCCTTTTTATCGGTGAGTTCATCAAGAAAACCAAGAAAGTGAAAATCCTTCCTTTTTTTTATTTCTTCTGCAAGTTCTAGGCTATGTTTGTCTTTTCCTATTATGAGTACCCTTTTTGGCGCAAAGATTGAAGTTTTTTTGGTTCCAGTGATGATGAGCCTTGATAACAGACAGAGAACGAAAACCATTGAAGCCCATATTGTTAAAGTTACAGTGTCGTAAGGGCGCACGTTGAATATGTAAAATAGGGCAGCGGCTAAAAAAAAGGCAGCAGCATTTGCAATAACTATCCGTGAAAAAGTGGTAAATCTGCCAGTTGTTACGTCAATACTATACAATTCAAATACGTAAAAACTTGCAAGGTACAAAGTGAAGAGGACAAGTTCTGGGACTAGAAGGACATCTACATCTGGAACAACACCGAAACGCAGAAGAGGCGTTAGATAGAAAGATACTGTAATGCATAGTATATCCCATAAGAGCAGGAGAAATTTCCACTTTGGTATGCTTATTGGCATAGATTTTTAAAAGGGGTTTCTGATATAGGAAAACTTTGCGCCCCTCCTGTGAATGTACTTCATACGATTTTTCCACTTTGTGTGTCAAGTGAGAGGGTAAGGAAGCTTTTTTTTCTTGACATATCAAGACGATGGTGATAGGCGAGCAGCGGTCTTAATACTTACATTTAGAGGTGGGTACTACGAGACTTTAGTCCATAAATTTTAAAGTTTTAACACTGAAGAACGGCGAGGTGGCTTACCGTGGTGCCAAGTAAAGAGAAGATAGGTGCAGTAATGGTTGTTGGATCGGGGATTGCGGGAATACAGGCATCCCTCGATTTGGCAAATTCAGGGTTCAAAGTTTACCTTGTAGAGAGGGAAATAAGTATAGGCGGCGTAATGGCCCAGCTGGATAAAACGTTTCCAACCAATGACTGTTCTGCGTGTATTCTGTCTCCTAAGCTTGTAGAAGTTGGGCGACATCCTAATGTAGAGATTTTGACCCGTTACACTGTAAAGGGTGTAGAGGGAGAAGCGGGCAGATTCAAAGTGAAGCTCCAGAGGGCGCCACGTTTTGTGGATCTGAATAAATGTACTGGCTGTGGTGACTGTGCAAGGGTATGTCCTGTGTCCGTTCCTTCCGATTTCAATGAAGGGTTAGATGAGAGGAAAGCTATATACCGCCACTTCCCGCAGGCTATTCCAAGCGGCTACGCCATCGATAAATTGGGAACGTCACCTTGCAAGGCTAATTGTCCGACCCACATAAGTGTTCAGGGTTACGTAGCCCTCATTGCTGCAGGGAAATTCAAGGAAGCTCTTAAGCTCATAAAGAAAGACAACCCATTCCCCGTTGTATGCGGTCGGGTATGCAATCACCCCTGCGAATCCGCATGCATGCGTGGGAAGGTGGATGAACCCATTGATATCATGCACCTAAAGCGGTTTGTGGCAGATCTGGATCTGAAAGATGAGAACAGGTACATTCCGGAAAAGAAAGATTACAAGGGCAAACGGGTGGCTGTGATTGGGGCTGGACCTGCAGGACTTACCTGTGCGTACTATCTGGCTATCGAAGGTTACGATGTGGAAGTTTTTGAGGCATTACCCGTCGCGGGTGGTTGGATGGCAGTAGGAATTCCTGATTACCGCCTGCCCAAGGATGTGTTGAAGGCTGAAATTAAAGTGATCGAAGATTTGGGTGTGAAGATTCACTTGAACACTACTGTAGGAAAGGATGTTCCCTTTGAAAAGCTGCGACAGGAATTCGACGCTATCTTCATAGGATGTGGAACAGTCAGGAGTGCGAAGCTGAATATACCCGGTGAAGATCTTGAAGGGGTGATTCACGGTGTTGATTACCTGAAGAGGATAAATCTGGGTGAAAAGGTTTATCTGGGTGATAGGGTTGCCGTAATCGGTGGCGGTAATGTGGCTATGGACGCTGTGCGAACGGCAATTCGAACAGGATCAAAAGATGTTTTCATACTTTACCGTCGTTCCCGAGCGGAGATGCCTGCATCGCCTGAGGAGATCGAAGAAGCACTTGAAGAAGGTGTGCGAATGGAGTTCCTCGTGGCTCCCAAACGGATTCTTGGTGAGAACGGAAAAGTAACGGGTGTGGAGTGCATTCGGATGGAACTTGGGGAACCCGATGCCAGTGGTCGTCGCCGTCCTGTGGAGATACCAGGTTCGGAATTTATCGTGCCTTGTGATGCTTTGATTCCTGCAATCGGTCAAGAAGCTGATCTGGATTTCATACCAGCGGACAGTGGCATCACCATAAACAGGTGGAAAAACCTTGAGGTTGATCCTGTAACTTTTGCCACAAGTGTGCCCGGTGTGTTTGCGGGCGGTGATGTTGTAACAGGCCCGGCAACTGTGGTCAAAGCAGTGGCAGCTGGTAAAGAAGCAGCGATATCCATCGATAGGTATCTCCGCGGTGAAGATATTGCGGCAGGAAGGGCTAAGGATTGGACCAAAAATATTGCTGATAAGAGTGATGTTTCCAAGGTGTCAAAAAAACCGAGGACACCTTTCCCCCATCTCAAGCCTGAGGAGAGAAAAACGAATTTCAAGGAAGTGGGACTTGGCTTCTCAGAAGAACAAGCGATTGAAGAGGCAAAAAGATGTTTGTCCTGTGGTATCTGTTCCGAGTGTTATCAATGTGTTGAAGTTTGTATAGCCAAGGCCATTAATCACGAAGATACCTTTGCAGAAGAAGTCCTCGAGGTTGGAGCTATTATCGCTGCTCCCGGATTTGAGGTCTTCGACGCTCAGCTGAGGGGGGAGTATGGTTTTGGGGTTTACCAGAACGTAGTTACCTCGCTACAGTTTGAGCGTATACTTTCGGCGTCCGGTCCATATTTTGGGCATGTTCAGCGCATATCTGATGGTAGAGAGCCCAGGAAGGTTGCGTTTATTCAGTGTGTTGGTTCCAGGGATGTATCCTGCGGGAACAGTTGGTGTTCATCTGTGTGCTGTATGTACGCTACTAAAGAGGCTATCATAGGTAAGGAACATGTAAAGGATCTGGAACCTACCATTTTCTACATGGACATAAGGGCTCATGGCAAGGACTTCGATCGTTTCGTAAACAGGGCCAAGGAGGAATATGGTATACGCTATATCCGTTCCATACCTTCCACAATAAAGGAACTTCAGCAGACAAAAAATCTTCTTGTAAAATACGTTCAGGAAGACGGGACTTTGGTTGAGGAAGAGTTTGACATGGTAGTCCTTTCCGTGGGGCTTACGCCTCCTAAAGAGGCGAGGGAATTGGCCAGAGCCCTGGGTATAGAGTTGGAAGAACATGGTTTCTGTGCGACCGCGCTGGATAATCCGGTCAAGACCAGCCGGGAAGGTATCTTTGTGTGCGGTGCATTCGGAGGTCCAAAAGATATTCCGGAGACTGTCATGGAAGCGAGTAGCGCTGCGGCTTGTGCTGCGGGACTACTTGCGGAAAAGCGGGGTACAATGGTGACCGAAGAGGAAATGCCTGCTGAGATGGATATAAGGGGCATAGGACCGCGGACTGGCGTATTTGTTTGTCACTGCGGTATTAATATCGGTGGTGTGGTCAATGTACCGGAAGTTGTCGAATACGCCAAAACGTTACCGAATGTTGTTTTTGCTATGGAAAATCTCTTTACCTGCTCACAGGATACAGCTGTGAAGATGGCGGAGGTTATCAAAGAGAAAAACCTAACGAGAGTTGTTGTAGCTTCATGTTCACCCAGAACCCATGAACCCCTATTCCAAGAGAACTGCTTAAAGGCGGGATTGAATCCATTTCTATTTGAAATGGCAAACATTCGCGATCAGAACTCCTGGGTTCATATGAATGAACCCGAAGCAGCTACGGAAAAAGCCAAAGATCTGGTAAGGATGGCTGTGGCAAAAGCGCAGTATCTGAAGCCTTTGAAGCCAGGGCAGCTTACCATCAATCCGTCTGCGCTTATCATTGGTGGTGGTTTGGCAGGTATTACAGTAGCACTGTCCCTGGCTGAGCAGGGATTCAGGTCGTATATTGTGGAGAAGGAACCTCTCCTCGGAGGAAATTACAGAAGACTTCACTACACCCTAGAAGGGTTGGATGTCCAGGCTCATTTAAAAGAGCTTTTAGATAAGGTAAAGAGCAACGAAAAAATACGGGTTTATACAGGAGCAACCATTGAAAAGATAGAGGGATTCATTGGGAATTACAAGACGACAGTGAAACTCCGGGATGGTGAAGATACGTTTGAACACGGTGTCGTTATCGTGGCCACAGGTGCGTATGAAAATAAGCCTGTGGAATATATGTACGGACAATCACCGAATGTGTTTACTCAGAGGGAACTAGAAGAGCTCATAGCCAGTGGTGACGAGCGGATAGCAAAGGCGAGTAGAGTTGTTATGATTCAGTGTGTTGGTTCCCGAACAAAGGAAAGGCCGTACTGTAGCAGGTACTGTTGTTCGGAGGCGATAAAGAACGCTTTGAAACTGAAGGAAATTGACCCCTCGCGGGAAATAACCATCATTTACCGGGACATCCGCACCTTTGGTTTAAAAGAGGATTACTACCGAAAGGCCAGGGAATGGGATGTCCGTTTCATTCGTTACGATGAGGATAGAAAACCGGAAGTTTTGCAAAACGGGGGTAAACTATTAGTGAGGGTTTTTGATCCTGTGTTAGACGATACTGTAGAACTTCAGGCAGATATGTTGGTTTTGTCCGTTGGTGTAATCCCCAATCCTGACAATGAGAAGATAGGGAAGATGCTTAAAGTGCCCATCAACCAGGATGGTTTTTTCCTGGAGGCGCATGTGAAGCTCCGACCTGTAGATTTTGCCACAGATGGAGTATTTCTCTGCGGTATGGCTCATTCCCCAAAACTCAGTGAGGATACGATAGTTCAGGCGAATGCCGCTGTTTCGAGGGCGTGCACCATACTGACTAAGGATTACATCGAAGCGGAAGGAAAAACTGCTTATGTGATAAAGGAACGTTGTTCTGGTTGTGGGCTTTGCGAGGTAAACTGCCCCTTCGGTGCCATAGCGGTTAACGAGGTGGAAGGTGTGGCGGAGGTCAACACGGTGTTGTGCAAGGGTTGTGGGGTGTGTTCGTCATCGTGCCGTATGAATGCCGTTGATTTAAATGGATTTACAAACGAGGAAATTCTCGCCCAGATAGAGGCGCTGTAGTTTGAGGAGAGCATATATGACGGGACGTAACAATTGGGAACCTAAGATTGTAGCTATAGTTTGTAATTGGTGTACATACGCTGGTGCTGATCTTGCGGGAATAAGTCGTATTCAGTATCCGCCGAATGTGCGAATTGTTAGGACACCCTGTACGGGGCGGATAAATCCTTTTTACATTGTAAAGGCGCTACAGCACGGTGCAGATGGGGTGCTGGTTTCGGGTTGCCATCCTGGAGAATGCCATTATATTACGGGTAATCTGTCGGCACGACGAAAATTCGTCATGCTTAAGCGATTTTTGAATTACATTGGAGTGGAAGAAGATCGCACAATTTTTACGTGGGTTTCAGCTTCGGAGGGTGAGAGGTTTGCGAAGGTTGTTCAAGGGGTAACTGAGCGTGTAAGGGCACTTGGGCCGGCGAGTAAACTTGTGAAAACCCTGTAGAAAAATGTTAATAAAGGTGAGGGTTCATCGACCGTGGAAAAGATTGAGAAAAATTTAAAGGAAGAGGCGAGGAAGCTCCTGGAAGGTAAGCAGGTGGATGTGCTTATAGGTTATGAAATGGGGACTTTACCACTTACGGCAACGCCCTGTTTCATTAGTTCACCTGATGAGGTGGATCGGTTAGTTTGGAATGCCCTCTGTGTTCACAATTTGGCCAAGTATGTTCATGACGTTATTGCACAGCACAAAAAGGCTCAGAAGAGGGTAAAACCAGAGGACAGGAAGAAGAAAGTTGTTGGGGTTGTGGCAAAGGGGTGTACTTCTCGTTCTATTGTTCTTCATCTCCAGGAACGACAGTACACCAGGGACGAGGTGATTATACTCGGTGTTCCGTGTACGGGTTACATCGATAAAAGGAAGTTGGATCGTGCGTTGGATGGACAGGAATTGAGGGAGGGTTCGCTGAACGAGGATTACGTTCTGGTGTATACGAAGGCGGGGGAGAAGAGGTTGGTGTTGAAGGAGCTTTTGGCGGATAACTGTATTACCTGTCCTTTTAATAATCCTGTGATATACGATGTTATGCTTGGTGAAAAAGCGGTTCCCATGAACGTGGAAAGTGAGTATTTTCTTGTAGATGAATTCGCTAAACGTTCTACTGAAGATAGATGGGCGTACTTTACTAAGGAAATGGCCAAATGCATTCGTTGTTACGCTTGCCGACAGGCTTGCCCGTCATGCTATTGCCCAACGTGTTTTGTGGAGCAGAGTCAGCCTTACTGGGTAGGGATAAGTGATGATCCTTCTGATACTCAGGTCTTCCAGATCATGAGGTTGTTCCACATGGTGGGCCGTTGTGTTGATTGTGGCTCTTGTGTTTCCGTATGTCCTATGGGTGTGGACCTAAGAACGTTTTTGAAGAAGTTGGACAAAGATGTTTTTGAATTGTTTGGTAGCAGAGCGGGGTCTTCGATGGACGACCTTCCACCGCTCTCTCAATTCAGCGAACATGATTATGGTGATTTTATATTTAATCCATGAAAAGTAAAGGTTTTTGCAGGAGAAGTTATGGAAAGCTTTCTCGAGAGGGTTAATAAGAGAATTGATGGTGTTCCCATTCAGAGGTGTTTTCACTGTCGTAAGTGCACGGCGGGATGTCCACTTGCCTTTGCAATGGAGTACAATCCCAATCGGGTGATCAAGATGATTCAGATGGGATTGGAGGATGAGGTGCTGAATAGTTCTACCATATGGCTTTGCGCCTCCTGCGAGACGTGCATTACCCGTTGCCCTAATGAGGTGGATATAGCTCGTATGATGGATGTACTTAGGGAGATGGCCATTGAAAGGGGAGTACCCGTGCGGGAGAAGAAGATTCTTGCGTTTCATCAGGCTTTTTTGAACAGTATCAAGTCAAGGGGAAGAATAAACGAGCCCTTCATGATAATGGATTATAAGTTGAGATCGGGAGATCTGTTTTCGGATATGGCGATGGGAGTAAGCATGTTTTTGAAGGGGAAGTTGGCGCTTATTTCTCCTAAGACGAGGGACATTGCGTCTGTGCGACGCATATTTGAGAAAACGGGAAGAAAGTCAACCGTTAATTAATAAATCCTGGTTATCAAGGAGGAGAGAGTTGGTTATTTCATATTATCCAGGATGTTCGCTTCATGGAACGGCCAAAGAGTATGAACAATCAGTAAAATCAGTGAGTGCGGCTCTCGGGATAGGTTTGCAGGAAGTAGAGGATTGGTCATGTTGTGGAGCTACTTCAGCGCATTCCACAAATTTTGATCTCTCTATTGCGCTTCCGGCTAGGAACCTTGTACTTGTGGAATCCGCAGCGGTTAAGGAGGTTATGGTACCTTGTGCGGCGTGTTTCAACCGTTTCAAGAGTGCTCAATACTATCTATCGAAAAGTGATACTTTGAAAAGACGTACGGAAGAGGCAATAGGGAGACCTTATCGTGGGGAGGCGGTGGTAAGACATCCTCTCGAGATATTCTATAAGGACGTGGGGTTAGATGCACTGGCTGGTAAAGTAACGAAGAAACTTGTAGGCCTTAAACCTGTTTCTTATTACGGTTGTTTACTTTTACGACCCCCGAAGGTATGTCAGTTTGATGATCCTGAGAATCCGTACATGATGGATGAAATCCTTCAAGTTCTGGGAGCGGACGTGAAAAAATGGTCGTACAAGACAGATTGCTGTGGTGGAAGTCTCACCATAAGCAGGGTGGATGTTGTTGGCCGTCTGGTAAATAAACTTATGACTATGGCGCGCGAGGCAGGCGCAAATTGCATCGTTACTGCATGTCCTGTTTGTATGGCAAATCTCGACACTCGATCTGGGGAAACAGTGAGACTGCCCGTTTTTTATTTCACGGAATTGATGGCATTGGCCTTTGGGCTAAGTGGACCTGTGAATTGGTTTAGGATGCACAATATAGATCCCGAGCCTCTTCTGGGAGGATTGGGAATCGTGTAAGTAATTCTGGGGTCTAACTCCAGAGGCAATAAAAAAATAAGGGCTGAAGGCGGATATGAAAAGACGAGTAGTAAAAAAAGATGCCCTGGTTGGGATTGCGAAGAGGATTTCTGAGAGTGTCGTTGTTTATACCCCGGTTTTGGTAGAGGGGGACGTGCTTTTCAAGGCGCTTGAGAAAGGGGACGAACCTCTTTTGGGTTATGCAAACAGTAAGAATGCTCCAAAGAATTTTTTCTTCCCCCGTTCGGAGATCATGTTGCGTTTTACAAGAACACCCAAGGGGTTGGTGTTGACCCATGAAGAAATAACCTCACAGGAGGGTGTCTTGTTTGGGGCGAGACCCTGTGATACTAGGAGTTTTATCCTTTTGGACATGCTTTTCGATCAGGAGAAATATAAAGATCCCTATTATATAGCGAAAAGGCAGAGAACTACGGTGGTTAGTTTGGCCTGTGCTAACCCTCCCTACGCCACTTGTTTCTGTACCTCCGTTGGAGGCCATCCTGTTGATAGTCAAGGTGCAGATGTACTTATTACTGATGTTGGTGGTGAATATCTGGTTGAGTTTCTGACACCGAAAGGAGAAGCTCTGGTAAAGTACTTTGGGGAGGTGGAAGCTGATGAGTCGGTGGAAGAGAAAAAAAAGAAAGTATCTGAGGAAGCTGAAAAGGCTTTAGCTAAAAAACTCGCCGTTGATGGTTTGAAGGAAAAACTGGACAGGAACTTCCACAGTCCATTCTGGGACGATGTGCACAAGAGATGTTTGGCCTGTGGAACATGTACGTACCTATGTCCTACCTGTCATTGTTTCGACATCAGAGACGAGGTTAAGTACGATGATGGTAGGAGATTGCGTAACTGGGATTCCTGTATGTTTCCTTTATTTACGCAGGAGACCTCTGGTCATAATCCCCGGCCGACCCAGAGAGAGAGATGGCGACAGAGGGTGATGCACAAGTTTAGTTACTATCCCGAGAACTTTGGCGCCATAGCCTGTGTGGGTTGCGGTCGGTGTGTGATGTACTGCCCTGTTAACATTGATATACGCAAGATTGTAGAAGATGCAGCCCGCTTGTTTAGCAATACGTCCCCATAAGAGGAGATGAAGATGGAGAATCCTTATCTGTCATATCCGGTTGAAGTGGTGAAGATCATAACGGAAGTGGACACCAAGGACATTAAAACCTTCCGTATGGTTTTCCTCAACAAAGAGGATGAGGAAAAATTCCGCTATTTGCCAGGACAGTTTGCAGAGTTATCAGTGTTTGGGAAAGGTGAATGTCCAATTGGAATAGCTTCCTCCCCTACGCAGAAAGGTTATGTAGAATTTACCGTTCAGAAAGCTGGTGTAGTGACCACGGCATTGCACGAAATGGAGGAAGGAACCAGAATGGGGATCAGAGGACCTCTTGGACATCCCTGGCCCCTTGAGTATCTTGAGGGGAAGAATGTTGTAGTTGTGGGAGGTGGTTTCGCATTTACCACTCTTCGATCTCTTTTGAATTATATGATTTATGAAGAGAACAGACCAAAATTTGGGAAGATCACAGTTATATACGGAGCCCGCACGCCGGGATTGCTGCTTTACAAAGAGGAATTAAAGCAGTGGTCCGAGCGGGGAGATATCGAGATGAACATTACTGTTGACAAAGGTGATGCAACCTGGACGGGAAGGGAAGGTTTTGTGCCCACGATATGTAAGGAAGTGGCCCCCAGTCCAGAAAATGCAGTTGCTGTTATTTGTGGTCCGCCCATTATGATTCGCTTCACCTTGCCCGTTTTCTTAGATCTAGGTTTTTCCAAGGAGAATATTTTTACATCTCTTGAAATGAGGATGAAATGTGGTATTGGTAAATGCGGGCGTTGTAATGTGGGCAGCAAATACATATGTAAGGATGGGCCAGTTTTCTCTTTTGCTGAACTTGATAGACTGACACGCGATTATTGATCAATCAAAATTGGGAGAGTTACATGCCGAAGATTGTTGCCAAAAAGATATTGGCTGAGACGATAGTGCGTATGGATGTTGAAGCCCCCGAGATTGCCAGACGACGTAAAGCGGGGCAATTTGTCGTTTTGAGGCTCCACGAAAAGGGTGAGCGTATACCACTCACGATTGTGGATTCCGATTATGAGAAGGGGACGATAACGTTGATATTCCAGGTGGTGGGCAAGACAACTGCAGAGCTAGCTATGCTTGATGAAGGATCGGAGATAAAGGACCTTTTGGGACCATTGGGTCATCCCACAGAGATAGAGCCATTTGGACGTGTCATCTGTGTGGGAGGGGGGGTAGGCGTTGGTGTTATATATCCGATCACGAAGGCCCTTAAGGAGGAAGGTAATTACGTGATTTCTATAATAGGTGCGAGAACTAGGGATCTCATAATTCTGGAGCGAGAGATTGGTGTTCTGAGTGATGAGTTTGTGGTCTGTACCGATGATGGTAGTTATGGATTTAAGGGGTTTGTAACGCAGGCATTAGAGGGTATTTTGCGCGAAGATGGCAATATTGATCGTGTGTTTGCCGTTGGACCCGTGCCCATGATGAGGGCTGTAGCAGACGTTACACGACCGTATAACATCAAGACCATAGTTAGCCTCAACCCTATTATGGTGGATGCTACTGGTATGTGTGGCGCTTGTCGTGTTTCCATTGGTGGAAAGACAAAATTTGCCTGTGTTGACGGACCGGAATTTGATGGCCATGAGGTGGACTTTGATCTTCTCATGAAACGTCTAAAGATTTACGTGAAGGAGGAGGCAGTTGCCTACGAAAGACACAAGTGTGGTTTCCATGGAAGCTGACGTAAGAAGAGAGAAAATTCCACGTCAGAAGATGCCTGAACAGGAACCGAGGGAGCGGATCCGGAATTTCAATGAGGTGCCCCTCGGGTATACACCGGAGCTTGCAATGCGGGAGGCCCAAAGGTGTATTCAGTGTAAAAAACCGGGTTGCATTAAGGGCTGTCCAGTAGATGTTCAAATTCCTCAATTCATAAAGCAGATTGCTGAGGGTGATTTCTTGGGTGCAGCGCGTACGTTGAAGGATACCAATAGTCTACCGGCAATATGTGGGCGAGTATGTCCTCAGGAAATCCAGTGTGAAAAGTACTGTGTGCTTGGTAAGAAGGGTGAACCTGTGGCTATTGGGCGTCTCGAAAGGTTTGCTGCAGATTACGAGAGAGAGACAGGTCAAATTGCCATTCCCGAGATTGCCCCTCCGAATGGCAGGAGAATTGCTGTTGTTGGCTCTGGCCCTTCAGGACTGACCATTGCAGGTGATCTCGTGAAACTCGGCTATGAGGTTACAGTTTTTGAGGCGCTTCATAAGGCTGGTGGTGTGCTTGTGTACGGAATTCCCGAGTTCAGGCTTCCAAAGGCAATTGTTGAAGCGGAGGTATCGTATCTCGAACGTTTAGGGGTTAAATTTAAGCTCAATACGGTGATCGGACGCGTGAAAACTGTGGACGATCTCTTTGCCGAAGGGTACGATGCTGTGTACATTGCCGTTGGTGCTGGAGCCCCTATGTTCATGAACATCCCGGGAGAAAATCTTAACGGCATCTATTCTGCAAATGAATATCTTACCCGTTCTAATCTGATGAAGGCTTATCTTTTTCCTGAATACGACACACCTATTGTTCGAGGGAAAAATGTGGCGGTGATTGGTGGTGGAAATGTGGCTATGGACGCAGTGCGCACAGCTTTAAGGTTGGGCGCTGAGAATGCGTACATCATTTATCGGAGAAGCGAGACAGAGATGCCGGCTCGTCTTGAGGAGATACATCACGCGAAAGAGGAGGGTGTGAAGTTTTTGCTTCTTACCAATCCTGTGAGGTACATCGGGAACAAGGACGGTTGGGTTACAGGTGTGGAATGCATCAGGATGACTTTGGGTGAGCCTGATGCTTCAGGTAGGAGAAGCCCTATTCCGGTTGCGGGTTCTGAATTTGTTCTTGAGGTTGATACGGTAGTTGTGGCTATAGGTACCATGGCTAACCCCATAATAGCTAAGACGACGCCTGGTTTGGAAACGAACGAGAGAGGTTACATTAGGACAAAAGATGACAGTGGAGAGACGAGCAGGGAAATGGTTTACGCGGGTGGAGATATCGTTACAGGTTCGGCAACGGTTATTCTAGCGATGGGCGCGGGAAGAAAAGCCGCTCAGGCAATCCATAGGAAATTGATGGAGCCCTCAGGAGAAGTAGTGTAGTGACGGTGCAAGTTGACTTCAACTTTTGCTTGTGTTAAGGGAATGACTGTTATGGCAGAATACAGAGATACCAGTCGGAGTGAGGGAAAAAGTCCGCTAGTACAGATGGCTTACGCGAGTAGTGTTGGCATCGCACTCGTATTAGTTATCTTTGCCAGTTTGTATGTTGGTTACTGGGTGGATAGTAAATACGGAACAATCCCTTTTTTCTCTCTGCTTTTTTTAATATTAGCAATTGCCGGAGCGTTTCGTAATCTGTACGTCTTCATAAAAAGGAACTTCAGGGATGAAAAAACTATTATCAGGTCCCTTAAAACGGAACCCCATCGTAAAAGACCCGTTCCAGCAAAGACTTGAAATTCTCCTTTGGGTTTCCCTTGTTGTTTTTACCCTTGCAAGTTCAGTTTTTGCTGCGCCGAAGTTTACTCTGGGGGTGTTTCTGGGTGGGTGTATAAGTATAGTAAATTTTTTCTGGTTGGGGAGAGATCTGAGAGCAGTATTCAGATCTCTCAATCAGGCCGCTCAAGCTAGGCTTCTGTTCAAGTACTACATACGTTTTGGTGTCACCGCTGTTGTGTTGTATTTTATTGTTAAGAGTGACATTGTTGACATATTCGGACTACTTATTGGATTGTCTCTAGTCGTTATAAATATAGTTGCCAGTGCCATCATGGAGTTAACAAAAAAAAATAGTGTTGAGGAGGTTCGTTGAGGTATGCATTCGCTTTCATTTTTGGGCCATCTCGGGGTACCATCCCATGTGGCTTATATGTGGTTTGTTATGCTCTTACTGGCCGTAAGTGGTTTCCTGGCTACTAGAGCGCTGAGGCTTGTTCCCTCTGGTTTTCAGAATTTTATGGAGGTGGTTGTAGAGACTTTTCATAGGCTCTTAATCGACACAATGGGACCTGAAGGGAAGCGTTTTTTCCCCTTAATAGGTACAATCGGACTGTTCATCCTTACTTCCAATCTTCTGGGACTGATTCCTGGTTTTGAATCGCCAACGGCTAATTTAAATACAAATGCGGCTATGGCATTGGTTGTATTTGCCATGACGCATATTGTGGGAGTTAAAATTCATGGTATTAAATACCTCAAGCAATTCATGGGACCCGTTTGGTGGTTGACACCACTTATGCTGCCCATAGAAATCATCAGTCATCTTTCACGGCCACTTTCTCTTTCTGTCCGATTGTTTGGCAATATTGAGGGTGGTCATATTGTGTTGGCTATTCTCTTTATCCTCGTTCCTTTCCTGATCCCCCTTCCGATTCTTGTTTTGAAATTGCTCATTTCTGTTATTCAGACGTTGGTTTTCATGTTACTTTCGATGATGTACATCGCGGGGGCGATGGAAGGTCATCACGAGTGATTTCTTAGTTTTCGGTGAGTAAAATTAGCTTTAAAAGTTATGGTGGGTGCTGTTTCTATTTTTACGATAGCTAAAAATCGGCACTGTTAGGGTGATTTTGATCCTTCTTCGCCAATTCCAAACCACGGGCAGTCTTTGGAGGCAGGAAGTTTCAATTTGAGTACTATTTGCGGTGTTCACCAATATATCAAAACTCACTTTTATCTGGTTACCGATTTGGTATACCCCATCGGGATTGGTGAGCTACAGAAGTTTGAAAAGATACCAATGAAGATACCTTGATGTAGGTACGGATGATTCTTTGGAATTGGGGAAATCACAGTAAAGGTGGTCAATTAAAAAACAGCTTAAGTTTCTACTAGTTGATTGGAGCGAAAACTCAAGCTTAGGAAGGGTCTTTTTGCCTCGGTTTAAAGTTCCTCTTTTTTATTGGACGTTGTAGTAATCCTTAAACCAGTCTGCGAATTTTTTTATACCCTCCTCCAGGGGGGTTGAGGGTCTGAAGTTAATTGTTCTGTAGAGATCTTCAACATCCGCATGGGTCGCTTTGATCTCCCCTAGCTGCAGTGGTAAAAAATTCTTTTTGGCCTTTTTACCAAGTGCTTCCTCCAAGCGTTCTATGAATTCCATAAGGTCTACAGGTTTAGAACTACCGATGTTGTATATCCGATAGGGGGCGTTACTAGTTGCAGGATCAGGATCCATTGGGGACCATGCGGGATCGGGCACAGGGGGTTGGAAAACAAGTCTGTACATGGCTTCTACAATGTCGTCTATAAATGTGAAGTCCCTCTTCATGTTTCCGAAGTTGTACACATCTATGGTTTTTTCTTCTACGATTGCTTTAGCGAAAGAGAAATATGCCATATCCGGTCGTCCCCACGGGCCGTAGACGGTAAAGAACCTGAGGCCTGTACTGGGTGTATTGAAGAGTGTTGCATATACATGGGCCATCAGCTCGTTGGCTTTTTTAGTGGCTCCGTACAAACTTACGGGATGATCTGTACCTCTATGGACGGAAAAAGGTGTATTCGCGTTAGCTCCATAAACGGAGCTGGATGACGCAAATATGAGATGCTTTATCGGTTGGTTGCGACATCCCTCAAGAATGTTGAGAAATCCTTCAACGTTGCTACTCACGTATACATGTGGATTTTCTAGGGAATGGCGAACTCCTGCCTGGGCTGCGAGATGTATCAAATAATCGGGTTTTTCCTTGATTATCAAGGAAATTGTTTCTTTATCTGTGATGTCAAGGTAGTGGAATCTGAAATGTCCGTAATTTTCTAAGATAGAGAGTCTATCTTTCTTCAGTTTTATCTCGTAGTAATCGTTGAGATTGTCAACCCCAACTACGAAGTGGTTTTCACTCAATAAGCGAAGACAAAAATGGAAACCAATGAATCCTGCGGCACCCGTAACCAGGAATTTACTCCTTCTCTCGGTCATAAGGTTTCAGAAACTATCCTTTAGGGTCAACCGACACGCCTCCAGTGTTCGATCCCTGTCTTTTAAATCATGGGCGAATGAGAGAAACCACGCTTCGAACTGGGAAGGTGGAATGTTTATACCGTGTTTAATCATGCCGCGGAAGAACCTCCCAAAAAGTTCTGTGTTAGAACTTCTTGCCGAGGCATGGTCAAAGACTTCCTTATCTGTAAAGAAAATTGTGAACATGGAACCCTCGCGGTTTATGGTAACCGGGACCCCCGCTTCCCTAAAGATCTCCTCCATTTCGTAACAGAGGCTAAAGGTATTTCTGTTGAGCAGGTCATAGTAGGGTGCGTTTTCTTTGAGGATATTTAAAGTTGTAGTTCCTGCTGCTGTGGCTAATGGGTTACCCGAAAGGGTACCTGCTTGATATACCGGGCCCTCCGGTGCCAGAAGATCCATAATTTTCATTTTTCCACCAACTGCTCCTATGGGCAGACCCCCACCTATAATTTTGCCCAGACACGTTAGATCTGGTTCGATACCAATGATATTCTGGTACCCCCCAAAGGTAAACCTGAACCCCGTTATCACTTCATCGAAGATGAGAACAATGCCATACCGATCGCTGAAGTTTCTTAGGGCGTTGAGGAAATTCGCTCGAGGAGGAACCACACCCATGTTCCCTGCGACTGGCTCCACAATGATCGCGGCTACTTCCTCACCTATGGATCTCAACGTGTGTTCCACCATTTCAATGTTGTTGTAGGGAACTGTGATTGTTTTTTCAGCGAGACAGGAAGGCACGCCGGGACTTGTGGGAATTCCCAGTGTGGCCATGCCGGATCCCGCTTGTGACAGAAGGGAGTCTGAGTGGCCATGGTAACAACCTTCGAATTTCAGGATTTTTTCCCTATTTGTAAAGGCTCGGGCCAAACGTACAGCGGTCATTACAGCTTCTGTTCCAGAGTTTACCAGTCTTACCTTCTCCATAGAAGGTATGGCCTCCACCAGTAACCGGGCCATTTCCACTTCGTAGGCTGTGGGTGCGCCGTAGCTAGTCCCCAATTTGGATTGCTCAATTATTGATGCGGTGACAATTGGATGGGCATGGCCGAGTATCATTGGCCCCCATGACATCACGTAGTCGATGTACTCGCGGTCATCAATATCGTAAATCTTGGATCCGGAGGCCCTCTGGATAAATATAGGCTCACTCCCGACGGCACCAAAGGCCCTCACCGGGCTATTTACCCCACCCGGAATGAGTTTTTTTGCCTCTTCGAAGAGCTTTTTAGATTTACTATTCATGGAAAGTAGACCATGCTCGTTTTTTTCAGTTCTCTTACAGTGGGATAAAGTTTGTATTCAGCTGTTCCGGAAATCTCAGTCATGAGATTTATTAACTTTTTGAGAGCTTCTCTGTCCTCACAGTGTACCATAGTAAAAATTGTGTACTTACCCTCCAAAGGGGGTTCTCTCCTGTAGCAATGGGAGACTTCTCTGAGTGTGGCAAAGGTGCTGCCCACTTCTGCACATCTAGTTGCAGGAATCGCCCACACGATCATTACATTTTCCATATAGCCTGCCGTTCTGGGGCTCACAATAGCGCCCAGCCTTCTGATCATTCCCTTTTTTTTCAACTGCTTGATTATATGGAGAACTTTTTCTTCATCAAAACCTAGTCTATCGCCTATAAGCTTGAAAGGTCTTTCGCACAAAGGTACATTCCCTTGGAGTTCCTTTGCAACCATTATCTCTTCGTGGGTTAGATGGGATAGCATGGCGTCTTTTAGGACATTTTGTGTTGTGTGTCAATGTATCAATTTTCACGCTTGACATCAATGAGTGCTTCCTATATTGGAGAAAAAGCATTTAGAAAGGGGGTGGATTTTGAAGACATACGGAGTTTTTGAGGTAAGAGGTTTGAGTGTCATTAAAAAATTTACAATGGAGGTATGAGATGAGGAAGAGTGTGAAACCGTTGTTCTTAAGTTTTTTTGTGGTGTTGGTTTTCACGTCCATAGCGATTGCTGCTGAACAAGCCCAGACAGGAGTTGTTGACTACACAAAAGCTATTGTGCTTGCGAGCAGTCTTATTGCTGCAGGAATAGCAATGGGTGTGGGTGCTCTAGGTGCTGGACTCGGAATGGGTCAGGCCACAAGTGGTGCGAGTGGAGCTGTGGGAAGGAATCCGGAGGCCCAAGGGAAGATTCTTCTTACCATGATGGTCGGTATGGCTATGACAGAGTCCATCGCCATATACGCATTGGTTGTTTCTCTTGTTATCCTCTATGCTAATCCTCTTCTTAAATATGCCGGTATGGGTGGATAAGAGAATATTTGGATGAACTTATACGGAAGGGAACGAGGCCTTTAAGAAAAGCAACCTCGTTCCTTTTTTTTGCGTTTATCTTTCCATTAGAGGCTATAAATTTCTTCACCCACAAAGTTGATCCAGTGGTTTTTCAAGATTTGAGATGCTCTTTCTATGTTGTCGCAACCGATAATGAGAATTGTCTCTTTTCCAATGCGCTCAATGGTGGTGTAAATGTAGTGTATGTTTACGTTGCCCTCTGCGAGGGGTTTCACAATGGCATTCATTCCTCCTGGGTGACAAGGAACCTCTACGGCTAGGACAGGTGTGTTTTCCACGTTGAAATTAAAACTTTCCAGAGTTGTAACTGCTTTTTGTGGATCGTTTACCACCAGACGTACTGTACTTAGTTCTTCAGTGCTCGCTGCAGAAATAGCTTTTATCTTGATGTCCTCTTTGTCGAGGATGTCTATAAGTTGAGTGAGGGCTCCAGGAACGTTTTTCAGGATCACGGAGATCTGTTTTATTGCCATTTTTAGATTCCCTATTGAAATTCAAAACCTGTGTTAAAGGCTTGTATGTTTAATTCAAAGGCCGTTTTTTTTCTTTTTCCGAAGATCTGTTTCAGCCCTTTTATGTAGCTGTCTGCTGTGAGAATACCCGTGCTGCGGATAAAGGCTCCCATCATAACGATGTTTTGTGTCTGGGTGTGGCCAACCTTTTCGGCAAGTAGTACTGCTGGGATTGTATGGATGATTACGTCTTTTCGCGATGGTAATGTGTCAATGATGGACGAATTCAAGAATATTTCCCCTCCAGATGCCACTCTGTTCTGGAATGTCAAGAGGGAAGGTTTGTTCATAACCACGAGATAATTCGGTTCAGAGGCTATGGGTGAAGCAATCTCTTCGTCAGATATACATACGGTGCAATTCGCTGTTCCCCCCCTTACCTCCACTCCATAGGAGGGAAGATAAGTTACGTAGTACCCCTCTATCATGGCGGCATGTGCAAGGCTGTAACCCATGAATAACACACCCTGTCCACCAAATCCTGCAAATATTGTCTTGAGAAGCATGTTCAATCCTTTTTTGCCTTGTCCTTGATTATACCTAAGGGAAATTCTTTGGTCATCACTTGATCAATCCAGCGACATGCCTCTAAAGGAGTCATCTTCCAGTTTGTGGGACACTGGGATAGTATCTCCACCAGTGAAAAGCCTAGGGAATCCATCTGGTACTGGAAGGCTTTTCTTATGGCCTTACGGGTCTTCAAAATATTGGAAGCGCTGTTCACTGCGCAACGCTCTATGTAGGTTGTACCAGGTAGTTGAGCTAACAGTTCACTTATGTGCAACGGGTAACCGTCGATTGATGCTTTTCTTCCCTGTGGTGTGGTAGTTGATACCTGTCCGAGAAGTGTGGTGGGTGCCATCTGTCCACCTGTCATTCCGTAAACCGAGTTGTTTATAAATATGACCGTTATATTTTCTCCTCTGTTTGCTGCATGGATGGTTTCCGCTGTTCCTATGGCTGCTAGATCTCCATCACCCTGATAGGTAAATATGATTCTGTCTGGAAGGATACGTTTCATTCCTGTTGCAACGGCGCAACCACGCCCGTGTGGGGATTCCAACATGTCGATGTCGAAGTAATTGTAAGCAATAACGGCACAGCCTGCGGGCGGTATACCAATGGTTCTGTCGGCTATATTGAGTTCATCAATTACTTCTGCAATGAGTCGATGGGTTATGCTATGACCACAACCACTGCAGTAGTGAAAAGGAGTGTCTTTTAAGGATTTAGGTTTTGCAAAAACCTTTTTCATTGTTTTTGTTTTGCTTCGTAAGCTATTACTTTCGCCAATTCCGCCGGTGTGGGAATCACACCCCCTGGACGGCCGTAAAATTTTATGTTTTCTGACCTTCCTAGGGCGAGTTTAACGTCTTCGAGCATTTGGCCTGTGTTCATTTCAAACACAAGAAAAGTCTTTGCTTTTCCTGCAAAACTGCGCAGCGCTTCAGCGGGAAATGGCCATAGAGTAATGGGGCGCAAAAGACCGGCCGCGATACCCATCTCTCTGCTACGCTTTATAGCCCCTTTTGCAATTCTTGCTGCGGTTCCGTAGGCCACCACAAGAATTTCTGCATCGTCCGTCCAGAATGTGTCCCACCGTGTTTCTGTAGATTCAATAACTTGATATTTACGGAAGAGTTTCCAGTTGTGTTCCTCCATCCGTATTGCGTCGAGTATTAATGCTCTTAAGAAACGGCTTTTGTTTTTTCCTTTGCCCCTAATCATGTAAGCTTCGCTGTAGTTACGCGGTTGAGGCTGTTTGAATTCTACTGGTTCTATCATCTGGCCCATCATGCCATCTGCGAGTATTATTACGGGGTTTCTGTATTTGTCTGCGAGATCGAAGGCGTCCATCGTTAAATCGGCAAGTTCCTGAACAGACGCAGGTGCTAGAACTATGGTCCGGTAATCACCATGGCCGCCTCCCTTTGTAGCTTGAAGGTAATCGGCCTGTGAAGGTAGAATATTTCCTAAACCTGGGCCTCCTCGCATTATGTTTACGATTACTGCAGGTAATTCCAGGGCTGCTAGTTCTGAGATGCCTTCTTGCTTAAGCGAAATGCCAGGTCCGGATGAGGAGGTCATGGAGCGCGCCCCTGCAGCGGAAGCACCAATGACCATATTAATAGCCGAAAGTTCACTTTCCGCCTGTATAAAGACACCGTTTTTCACACGGCGCATATGCTCTGCCATGTATTCGGTCAGTTCATTCTGAGGCGTTATGGGATAACCGGCATAGAATTGACATCCTGCTCTGATCGCAGCTTCGCCTATTGCATGATTACCGGACATCAATATTCTATGCACGCCAGACCTCGATAGCGATTTCAGGGCACACATACGCACATAAGGCACAACCGGTGCATGTACCGTTGTTTGTAAAGGCCACCGGATGATAGCCTTTGGAATTTATATCTTTGGTAGGAATTATGTTATTCTTTGGACAGGTGTTGACGCAGAGTAAACACTCTTTGCATAACTCTGGGTTGATGACAATACGACCCTTCACCTTGAATTTTAGCTGCCTGTTTTTTGAAAGCGCTTCGTCACTACTTCATATTTTGTTGGCTTGTCAAGTTAAAATAATGGGATCTAGATGGATAGCCTCGGTATTTTATCTCCAAACCAATCTGATTGTTTGTGTAAAAGAAAAGTAGGTGGTATTCTAAACCTGCTATAACTTGGATTTAATGTGGGAGGTTGATGTGTCAAATCGGTACGTGGTGGAAGGGGTTCGCAGCCCAGTGGATCAGGTGGATACTGCTTTTTTATTGGAGCGGGTAAGCACCCTTTTGAAACTGGAGAAAATAAAGATTAAAGAGTGTAAAGTAGTTAGGAAGTCCCTTGATGCCCGCAAGAAGCCCCCTGTGTATGTGTTTAACTTAGAGATTCTTGTTGAGGAGGGCATTGAGGAGGGTGTTTTTAAAGGTCTCCGCGTGCATCGTTCCCCTGGTTTTTTTGAAAGGGTTCCCATTTTTGCACACGCTAAGAGAAAGAGACGACCCGTGGTTGTGGGAAGTGGTCCGGCCGGATTGTTTGCTGCTCTCACCCTAGCGATTAACGGGTTCCCCCCGCTTATTGTGGAACGGGGGAAACCAGTGGAGGAGCGTGTCAAAGATGTCGAGTCTTTTTGGAATGGTGAGGGGCTAAACGAAGAGAGTAACGTGTATTTTGGTGAAGGGGGTGCAGGTACCTTTTCCGATGGGAAGTTAACCACGCGGGTGAGAAATCCCTACGATATTTGGGTGAAGAAGGTTCTTGTTAAGCTTGGGGCTTCTCCGGAGATACTTATCGATGCCAAGCCGCATATTGGTACTGATAAATTACGCACCATTCTTTTTAATTTCCGCCTTCTATTGAAAAATAAAGGTTGCGAATTTCTGTATGAAAGCCGGGTTACCGATATACAAGTGCATAGAGGTGGTATTAACGGTCTTGTGATAAATGAGAGGGAGGTGGTGAAAACGGACGGAGTAATTCTCGCTATTGGTCAGAGTGCAGATGATACGTATGAGATGCTCCATAGAAGGGGTGTCCATTTGGAAAAAAAACCTTTTGCTATGGGTTTAAGGGTTGAACACCCTCAGGATGTTATAAATGCTATTCAATACGGCAGGTGGGTCAAAGAGATGGAATTGCCACCGGCGGATTATAATTTAAAAACCACACTACGTGTTTTGGGACGCTCCGTTTACACATTTTGTATGTGCCCTGGCGGGCGGGTCATTGCGTGCAGTCCAGTGAGGGGAGTTGTGGTAACTAACGGGATGAGCGAAAGTGGACGGAATGAGCCTTTTGCAAACAGCGCGGTTGTTGTTAATGTGACTAAGGAGGATATTGATGGTAGTGATCCTCTGGCAGGTCTGCGGTTCCGTCGTTTTTGGGAAGAAAGGGCCTTTCATGCGGGGGGTGGTAACTATTTTGCGCCGGCGCAGCGATTAATGGATTTTTTGGAAGGAAAGGACAGTCCCGAGATAAGTAATGTTTCCTATCGTCCAGGCGTTACACCGGCTGTTCTAGATGAGTTGTTGCCCAATTTTGTTGTGGTCTCCATCAGAGAAGGGCTGAAGATTTTCAATTGTAAAATGCCGGGATTTCTTTGTCATGAGGCTAATCTGATCGGAGTGGAGACAAGAACGTCGTCGCCAATACGCATTGTTAGGGGAGATAATGGTCAGAGCATCACTCTCAGAGGGTTGTTCCCCTGCGGGGAAGGGGCAGGTTACGCAGGTGGAATAATGAGTTCTGCCCTCGACGGTATAAGGATAGCAGAGAAGGTTTTGTGTCAGTGATCAGTATGCGTTCCATCCCGTTCGGATATCAAAAATGATATCTTCTCCACTCTTTCTGGTTTCTTTTTCCCGAAACTGGATGGCCTCATCTATGAACCTTTTTTGAAGATCTCCTATCGCCTCTATGCCTTTACCGATTATCTTTGGAGCTACTGCAACCACTATGCGGTCGGCAAGATGCTCTTTTATAAAGTTGGTAATAACCCTCGCACCACCTTCCACCAGAATGGAAGATATTTTCATGTGGCCAAGTGTTCTTAAAAGCTCTTTGAGATTTACCACACCTTCCCCGTCATCCGAAACTGCTATTACCTCTATGCCATGATCCTTCAACATCTCCATTTTATCTGCGGGAGCCCTACTGGTGGTAAACACCATTGTCCTTGCTTTTTCTAGTGATCTGAATATCTTGGCAGTCAAGGGAGTTCTGAGGTGAGAGTCCAATATCACACGGATAGGATTTCGCCCTTTGACAAGTCTGACTGTTAATTCAGGGTCGTCTTTGATGACTGTCTCACATCCCACGAGGACGGCATCATGTTCACTTCTCAGTTTATGGGCTAGTTTCAGGGAAGATAGAGAACTTATCCAGCGAGAGTCTCCTGTGGTTGTGGCAATTCTACCGTCGAGAGTTTGGGCAAA
The DNA here is from genome assembly GCA_026417625.1 of Syntrophales bacterium. Taxonomy (NCBI): domain Bacteria; kingdom Pseudomonadati; phylum Thermodesulfobacteriota; class Syntrophia; order Syntrophales; species Syntrophales bacterium. The sequence goes on from JAOACW010000006.1 coordinate 89,359, forward strand.
TTTTACGGTTACAAAGGGAAGACCGGTGATTATGTATTTAAAAAAAATTTCATTCAGTCGGCGACATTGATCTTCAAGGATACCCACATCTGTGGTAATTCCATTTCTCCGGAGAATTTCTATACCCTTTCCCGATACTAGAGGGTTTGGGTCTTTAACACCCACGACCACCCGAGAGATTTTTTCCTTGATTATCCTGTTTACACATGGGGGAGTTTGGCCGTGATGACAGCATGGTTCAAGGTTTACGTAAAGGGTGGAACCTTTCGCATTGCCTGCGATTTTATCAAGAGCAACTATCTCTCCGTGCGGGCCTCCGTAGAACTTGTGCCACCCCTCTGAAATGATTCTTCCCTCTTTTACTACCACTGCCCCCACCATGGGGTTGGGACTCACATACCCAGCCCCACGGCGGGCCAGATTCAGAGCTTTTTTCATGAAAAAATCATCGTTCACAACTATTAAGCATAACACGGTTCTTCTTTTTTGATAAGGCCGTTGTTGACGGTTTTTGTTTGATGGTGTAGGAGAGTCAAAATTTTATTACAAGGGTAGGTGACTGTTATGAAGGGTGTAGTTCTTGCGGGTGGTTTGGGGACGAGACTTTATCCCCTAACTAAGGTGACGAATAAACATCTGCTGCCCGTTTACGACAAGCCTATGATTTATTATCCCATTAAGACCCTGGTTAACGCTGGTATAGATGAGATTCTCATTGTGACAGGTGGCAACAATGCGGGTGATTTTTTGAGACTTCTAGGGAATGGTAAGGAATTTGGTTTAAAGCATTTGAACTATACCTACCAGGAGGGAGAGGGGGGAATAGCGGCTGCTCTAGCACTTGCTGAACATTTCGCTGACGGTGACAAGATGGTGGTGATCCTGGGGGATAACATAATCGAAAGGAATATCTGCAAATCGGTGCAGGCATTTAAAGAGCAGAGAGAAGGTGCTCGTATTATACTAAAGGAGGTTCCCGATCCCCAACGTTTTGGCGTACCAGTTTTTGCGGGGGACCGTCTTGTTCGCATCGAGGAGAAACCCGCTCGTCCTGCTTCAAATTACGCAGTTATTGGCATTTACATGTACGATAGTCGCGTTTTTGATTACATAAGAACATTGAAACCATCAGCGCGGGGAGAACTGGAGATTACAGATGTGAACAACCGCTATATCGAGGCGGGTATTATGGAGTGGGACGTTTTAGAGGGCTGGTGGAGTGATGCAGGTACCTTTGAATCGCTCCACTATGCGAGCAACATGGTCAAGCTCACTGGGGCTAACAAGATGACGTGAAGGTTATATAATGGCTTATGATATATGGGGAAAATGTTGACATACATTGTTGCTTTCATTGTCGGTGCTGTTGTGGGAAGTTTTCTCAATGTCGTAATTAGCAGGGTTCCTCTTGGCCGTTCTATAATTTCCCCACCTTCTAACTGCCCTGTCTGTGGGGAGCGTATAGTCTTTTATGATAACATTCCTATACTGAGTTTCCTTCTGCTACGAGGGAGGTGTCGATACTGTAAGGAGAGAATTTCCTGGAGGTATTTTACTGTAGAACTCTTAACGGCGTTTCTAGCTCTCACGTTATTGATAAAATTTGGTGTGAATCTAAGGTTTCTGGTCTTTTTTATCTTTCTCTGTGTGCTTGTTGTTGTTGCATTTATCGATCTGGAGCACGGGATCGTGCCGCATATTATTGTTTTGCCGGGTATACCTATTTGCTTTATGGTGAGTATTTTCGTATTGGGATTGAAGTTTACAGATGCCCTTGTTGGTTTATTCGCGGGTGTGGCTATCTTATACCTCATTGCTTTGTACTACGAGTCCATAACGGGTAACGAGGGTTTGGGTGCTGGAGATGTTAATCTTTTGGGTATGATAGGGGCTTTCTTAGGTTGGCAAGGTTTGATAGTTGTGTTACCAGTAGCTGCCGTTTTAGGTGCGGCTGCGGGAATTATCATTGTCTTAGTTAAAGGGAAAGACTTGAAGTACGCTTTGCCTTTCGCCCCCTTTCTCTCGCTAGGAGCCGGTGTTTATATTTTTGTTAAGTGAATCCACTTGACTTGATCGCTGTTGCGTATTACGCTAGGTGCAAGTTAAAAAGGAGCGACCTTTGTGGTAGCTTCTTTTTTTACGTTCTGAGGGTTGGATATGAAAAAAGAAGTTCAGAGGATGTTAAAGAATACGTTGATTACCTTACAGCGGGAAGGTCGTTTAAGTTTGGAGACGCTGCCTAGGGTTGAGGTGGAAACCGCAAAAGAAGAGGCGCATGGTGATTATGCTACTAATGTGGCGATGGTTCTTGCTTCTTTGCTTAGGAGATCTCCCCACGAAATTGCGGGGATGATTGTGGGTCGTATCCAAGATGAGAAAAAAATACTGGACCGGGTTGAAGTTGCCGGTCCAGGTTTTATAAATTTTTTCATAAAAGATGATGTTTGGAGGTCATCGCTGGTACATATCGAGAAAGAAGGTCAAGCTTATGGGACAGGTGACATGGGTGAGGGATACCGCGCACAGGTGGAATTTGTCAGTGCAAATCCTACGGGTCCCCTTCACATTGGTCATGCTCGAGGTGCGGTTGTCGGTGACGTTATTGCAAATATTCTTAAAGCTTCTGGATATGAGGTGGAGAAGGAATACTATATAAACGATGCGGGAAACCAAATATGGAATCTGGGAAGGTCGGTGTATTACCGTTATCTTCAAATGGCGGGACGAGAGGTGGATTTTCCGGAAACATGTTACCAAGGGGATTATATAAAGGAGCTTGCCCAAAGGATCCTGGTAAATGAGGGCACGAAATTCCTCGAGTGGGATGAGGATAAGGTCATCAATCACTTCGCTGATCTGGCCTCTGGGGTTATAATGGAAGGTATTAAGAGGGATCTTCGTGATTTTGGAGTTACGTTTGATTTCTATTTTAGTGAAAGGGATCTTTATCGCGACGGAAGTGTAGATCGAGTTATCACTGACTTGGAAGCCAGGGGATTTGTCTACAGGGAAGATGGTACTCTGTGGTTTCGGTCAACTGCTTTCGGTGATGAGAAGGACAGGGTAATTGTGAGAAAGAGGGGAGAACCCACCTATTTTGCGGCGGATGTTGCCTATCATCGCTACAAATTCGCAAGAGGTTTCCATCTGATCATCGATGTCTGGGGGGCGGATCATCACGGGTATATACCACGCCTCCAAGCGGGCATTCGGGCGCTTGGTTATACTGGGGAAGCTCTGAGGGTGATTCTGGTACAGATGGTCAACCTGCTTCGCGATGGTAAGCCTGTGGCCATGTCCACGAGAGCAGGTGAATTTGTTACACTACGCGAAGTTTTAGATGAGGTGGGGAGAGATGCTGCCAGGTACAATTTTTTGATGCGCCGTTCTGACAGCCATCTGGATTTTGATCTTGAAGTGGCGAAGAAACAGTCTAACGAAAACCCGGTCTACTATGTTCAGTATGCCCATGCGCGAATTGCGAGCATACTCCGAATGGCGGAAGAAAGGGGTATAACTGTGCCCCGTTTCGAAGAGACTCCTCTCTTTAGACTGATCCTCCCTGAGGAGATGCACCTTATAAAGGCGGCTGTGCGTTATCCGGAGGTTGTAATGGCAGCGGCCAGTGCTCTTGAACCTCACCGCCTAACGTTTTATCTAAACGACCTTGCGAGTGTTTTTCACAGTTATTACAACCGATACCGCGTTATATCGGATGATAGTGAGTTGACCGCAGCGAGGCTTTTCCTCGTAAATTCTTTACGTATCGTTTTTAGAAATTGTTTGGGACTACTAGGTGTCGACGCCCCGGATCGGATGTAGATCTATGAAGTGGAAGAATAGAAAACCGGGTGTAGTGGTTCTAGGGAGGAGGGGTGTAGTTGTTTTGGTGGTGGGTATGGCGCTTCTTGTTTTTGTCTTTTTTCTTTTCGGTGTTCATGCGGGGAGACACATCGATGTTATGCCTGAGAAAATCGCCTGGGGAATCCCAAAGAAAGTACTTAGCGCTCTAAATTTGTTGCCCCCGAAGGGGGAACATTTATCAATGTATCAACCCGTGAGTGAAGAGGTGCGTCCTCGGGATGATGTGGCAAGCCAATCCACCGCCGGTCAAGTTCAGTCCGGATATCCGGTGATTAAAGAGTCTGAAACGAATAAAGTGGTTGAGACCCGTGAAGATAAGGTGGTCAGACCTTTAACTGAAGAAGGAAGAACTACTGGGGAAGATAAGGAGGGAGTGAGGAGCCTTACGGCGAGAGCTCTGTACAAAGTACAGGTTGTTTCCCTACAGGACAAAAAAAGGGCGGAGGAGGTTGCCAGTTTGGTGAGAGAACAGGGTTATCGGGCCTCTGTGGTGAGTGTAGATATTACAGGTAAAGGTAGATGGTACCGCGTGTTTGCGGACGGTTTTATGTCGGAAGATAAAGCGAAGGAAGCTGCAGCGGTTTTGATGAAAAAGGTGAAGGGGCAGTGTATAGTTATGAAAGCCAATTGAGGTGGGTATGTTTGAACTACTGACAGAAAAATTAGAAGGAATATTTCGGAAGCTGAAGGGGAGAGGGCGTCTGGATGAAGAGAATATCAAAGGTGCCCTCCGAGAGATAAGAATGGCCCTTTTAGAGGCGGATGTGAACTACAAAGTTGTTAGGGACTTCGTTGAGGATATAAGAGGGCGAGCTGTTGGCGAGGAGGTTCTTCACAGTATAACACCCGGGCAGCAGGTGGTAAAAATAGTACATGATCGCCTCGTGGAACTTCTTGGGGGTACAAGCAGCCATTTGCGTTTAGGTAGCAGAATTCCTGCTGTCATTATGCTCGTTGGTCTTCAGGGATGTGGGAAGACGACGACTGCCGCTAAACTGGCACGTTTCCTAACGAAACAGGGTCATCGTGTTTGTCTAGCCTCTTCTGATGTGTACAGGCCCGCAGCAATGGAACAACTCCGGATACTAGGTCAGAGTGTAGGGGTGGAAGTTTATGATGCGAGAGGGGAGAAAGATGCCATTTTGATATGTAAAAAGGCGATGGACGAGGCTAGAAGTCGTGGTTGTGACGTTCTGATCTTGGACACAGCTGGCAGGCTACATATAAACGAAGAGATGATGGAGGAGCTTCGACGAATAAGAGATAACGTTAAACCAGCGGAGGTGCTTTTTGTAGCTGACGCTATGACCGGTCAAGAGGCGGTTAACGTAGCTGCCCGGTTTAACGAAATTTTGGGTATAGACGGTGTAATAATGACAAAGCTGGATGGAGACGCGCGTGGTGGTGCGGCACTGTCTCTGAAGGCCGTTATTGGAAAACCAATAAAGTTCGTCGGTACGGGGGAAAAGATAGATGCCCTAGAGGTGTTCCATCCCGCGCGTATGGCTTCGAGAATTCTCGGTATGGGAGATGTTGTGACTCTTGTGGAGAAGGTACAGGCAACTATTTCAGAGAAAGAAGCTCAAGAATTGGAGAGGAAGTTAAGAAAAAAAGAATTTACGCTGGAAGATTTCCGTAATCAGTTACTACAGATAAAGAAAATGGGTTCTTTCAGAGAGGTTATGTCCATGATCCCCGGTTTCTCTAAGTTGAAAATGGCAGATGGTATGTTGCCCGATGATCGGGAGATCATTAAAGCTATAGCTATTATCGATTCTATGACGAAGGAGGAACGGGAAAACTATCAAATAATCAATGGAGAAAGGAGGTTACGTATAGCCAGGGGAAGTGGAACAACTGTACAGGACGTAAACAGACTCCTCAAAAGCTATGGGGAGATGCGGAAGCTTCTTAAAAGGATAACCACGAAGGAGGGTATAAAAGCTCTGAAGAGAAGTGGTTTTCGTTTTTGATCAAAAAGACTATTTTCATAGTGAAATAGTTATGCTATGAATGGTACTCTATTCGTTTAAATTCTCAGGAGGTGATGGACAGGTCGGATGGCAACGAAGATACGATTGGCCCGTATGGGAGGTCACAAAAGGGCGTTTTATAGGATTGTAGTGGCTGATTCGGAAGCACCACGCGATGGTCGTTTTGTGGAGGTTGTGGGTCATTACGATCCCCACAAGAGTACAGGGGGGGTGGTAATTAAGGAGGAGCGAGTGAGGGAGTGGCTTTCCAAGGGTGCTATACCCACCATGACGGTCTCTCGGCTTCTCGCGAAACATGGCGTTAAAGTAAAATAGGGCATAACGTAAATGCGAAAATCCTGAAGATTTTGAGGGGAAAGACATGCGGAGGTGGAAACTATGAAAGAGTTGATCAAGTACATTGCTCAGGCTCTGGTCGATCATCCGGACCAGGTACAGGTATCTGAGATTGTGGGTGAACAGACTTCGGTTATCGAGTTGCGCGTGGCGAAAGAGGATCTGGGGAAGGTTATTGGGAAGCAAGGTCGTACTGCGAAAGCGATGAGAACGATCTTGAGTGCCGCTTCGACGAAAGTCAAAAAGCGTACAGTTCTGGAGATTATTGAATAGTGCGTTGAAAAAGCTCTTTGAAATAGGGCGGATAGCGAAGCCACATGGCTTAAAGGGTGTCGTAAAGGTCACCTCTTTTCTAGAGGCCCCCCAGGAGGTGCTCCAGGAAGGTGATTCAGTGTTTCTGCGACGAGGAGGAAAAGAGATGGGTCCGTTTCGTCTGCAGAAACACAGCGTAATGGGAAAAGCGCTACTACTGAAATTTGAGGGTCTGGACAGTCGGGAGGCTGTGGAGGAACTTGTAGGTACATTGGTGCTTCTTCCCGTAGAAAAACTTAGAGCTTTGCCGGACGGTGAGTACTATTGGCAGGAACTGCTGGGGATGGAAGTGTATACAGAGCGGGGTGAGTATGTGGGGAGCATAACATCCATAATACCCTGTAGGGCCCATGATGTTTATGTCTGTAAGCATGGCGTAAGAGAGGTGCTTCTCCCCGCTGTTGGGGATGTCATTTTGAAGGTGGACAGACAAAAGAGAAAGATGGTGGTTCGCCTTCTTGAAGGCTTGTGAACATGCCCGTGAGATTCGATATACTCACTCTCTTCCCCGAAATGTTTCGTTCACCTCTGGAGTGCAGTATTTTAAAGAGGGCGCTTGAGAGAGGCACTGTAGAGGTTTGTCTTCACAATATTAGGGATTATGCAGAGGACAAACACCGAGTTACAGACGATGCACCTTACGGTGGTGGCGGCGGCATGGTGATGAAGGTGGAGCCGATTGACAGAGCCCTGCAGGCGCTCCGGGTAGAAGAAGGAACGCCGGTGATTTTGCTTACGCCCCAAGGGGAGCTTTTCCACCAGGCAGTGGCTGAAGAATTGGCCTCTTGTAGGCGGATTGTTATGATATGCGGTCATTACGAAGGTGTGGATGAGCGTGTGAGGTTGTATCTTGTGAGCCGCGAACTTTCAATAGGTGACTACATACTCACCGGAGGCGAGTTAGCGGCTATGGTTGTTGTTGATGCAGTTACTCGCTTGCTACCTGGCAGTTTGGGGAATGAACGGTCAACTAAAGAAGAGTCGTTCTCCAGCGGCCTTTTGGAGTATCCTCAGTATACTAGACCAGCTGAATACAAGGGCTGGCGAGTACCGGATGTGCTTCTTTCCGGGAATCATAGAGAAATTGAGTCCTGGCGGAGGCGCGAATCGCTGATTAGAACCTATAAGAGAAGACCGGATTTACTGAGAAAAGCAAAATTAACACCTCAGGACAAAGAGGTGTTACGCAACTTTATTGGCAGGGAGTTTGATGGGTAAAAGGTTAAACAACGAGGAGTGTGATGGGCGATGAGTAACATTATCGAAAAGATTGAGAAAGAAAACATGAGGGCGGATATACCGGATTTTCGTCCTGGTGATACTGTACGGGTATTTGTGCGCATAGTGGAGGGTCAGAAGCAGAGAATTCAGGCTTTTGAGGGAGTAGTAATTCGTCGCACAAGAGGTAACAGTAGGGCGAGTTTTACGGTTCGGAAGATATCTTACGGTGTTGGAGTGGAAAGGACCTTTCCCCTCCATTCGCCTGTGATTGAGCGTGTTGAGGTTGTGAGTCGTGGTCGTGTGAGGAGATCTCGTCTTTACTATCTCAGAGGTTTGAAAGGGAAAAAGGCGAAGGTGAAAGAGAGTGGCAGATCTTACTGAGATGAACGATATTGAACGCGAGCTCTGTTCTCTCGGTTATCGTTTTGTTGCGGGTGTTGATGAGGTGGGAAGAGGTCCACTGGCGGGACCGGTGGTAGCGGCGGCGGTTATTTTCCCTCCTTATTATGTAAACCCGAGTATCAAAGATTCAAAGGCCCTTACCCCAATGAAGCGGGAACAGATCTACTGGCAAATCATGAACGATGCGGAGTCAGTGGGGTGGGGTATTGTGGAATCCCATGTTGTCGATGAAGTTAACATCTGGAATGCCACCGTTTTGGCTATGAAAAAGGCCTTGAGTGCACTGAGTATATCTCCTGACTATGTTTTAGTGGATGGGAACAGAGGTTTTTTAAGCGACATCCCCCAATGTGCTATTGTAAAAGGTGACAACAGATGTATATCCATAGCTGCTGCTTCAATTGTGGCCAAAGTTATAAGAGATAGAGTTATGGATATATATCACCATGAATTTCCCCAATACAATTTTCAAAAAAACAAGGGTTATGCAACCCAGGAGCATCGCTGGGCAATTAGGCGTCACGGATACTGTAGGATTCATCGTCGTTCATTTCTTGTTAGAGATCTAGTATAGGGTTATTTCGTGGCTGGTTGTAGAGGTGGCGAGGCGCCGTTCACTTGTAGGTCATCGTGGTGAGGAGGAGGCGGTAAAATTCCTCACAAGGAAGGGATACCGGATACTGGAGAGAAACTACCGTTGCCCTCTGGGGGAAATAGATATAGTTGCTAGTGATGGAAGCACGTTAGTGTTTGCAGAGGTTAAGAGTAGGAGTTCGGACTCATACGGGGATCCTTTGGAAAGTGTAACCCTGGAAAAACAGAGACGTATCTCCCTTGTGGCCCTCCATTACATTCAGCGTAGGAAACTTTACAATGTACCCGCCAGATTTGACGTTATAACGGTCAAGATGGGAAACGGGGATGTGGAGATAAGTTTGATAAAAGATGCCTTTGAATTACAGGTGGGTTGATGGATATAAGGGAAAATATAGAAAATCACAGATGTGTAGGATGTGGTTACTGTTGTTTCCGCCAGACGTGTACTTTTGGTTTGATTCTCCACCCGGAGGCGGGGGAAAAGGTTTGTCCAGAACTTCATTGGAATGGTTTTAGGTATGTGTGCAGGCTTGTGGAGATGAGTGGGTCTCTCGGAGCATTTTATAGGGAGTATCTCAAGGTTGGACAGGGATGTAGGGCTTACGCCAATCCGTGGAGAAAGGATGTCCGGTGTCGTGATGGGGAAAAAGCACCTTTACACTACTGAAGGTGATGAACTCGCAGGTGGTCAGGCCCTTATTGAGGGCGTTATGATGCGCCATCGTGATCGTGTTGCGTTGGCGGTGAGAAGAAGCGATGGGTCCATCGAATTAAAGGAGGAGACCTACGTATCTCTCACTCGTCGGTATTCTGTTCTTGGGTGGTATGTTATAAGAGGATTCGTGACCTTTCTGGAAATGGTGATGCTCGGTGTGAAGGGTATCCTTTTTTCTGCTGAGATGGCCCTTAGGGAGGAGGAACAGGAGATGTCATCATGGCAGTTACACCTCTCCATTGCTTTCAGTTTTTTAATTGTGTTTCTTTTTTTCATTTTAATCCCCGCATACGGATTCACATTGCTTCGGGAGCACATCGGAAATACGTTTCTTTTGAACATTGCCGAGGGTAGCATCCGTTTGGTTGTTTTCCTCCTTTTTTTATCGTTAACCCTCTTTATGGGGGATATGAGAAGGGTGTACATGTACCACGGCGCAGAACATAAAACGGTTTTTGCTTGGGAGGATGGGAAAGAACTTACTGTGGAAAATATCCGCCCTTATCCCACAAGACACCCTCGATGTGGTACCAGTTTTGTGCTCGTGGTTATGGTGGTCTCTATTTTTGTGTTCTCTCTCCTTGGTCGCCCTGCTTTTTTTGAAAGGGTGTTCTATAAACTTTTGCTGCTTCCCGTCATTGCAGGGATTTCCTATGAAATTGTTCGCTTTACGGGGAAGTTTCGTAAAAGCAAAATGGTCAAACTCATCACGTGGCCTGGGCTTTTGCTTCAGCGCATCACCACACGGGAACCCACAGATGACCAGATTGAAGTAGCCATTGCCGCTATGAAAAAAGTTATTTAGAGAGCTTTTTCAGCAACCAGACGATATTGGCGCCCAAATCTTTCATTGTTCTCAAGCCTTCCTCGTCTTTTAGTACCTCCCCAATATTTCCTCCTATGGCCATGTTCCAGTAACTTGAGCCTGGGATTATCATCTGCATGTATTGGAAGAAGAGGTTTATGGAATTAAGCGCTTGTATCGATCCTGCCCTCCGGGCGGCCACCACAGCAGCTCCGACTTTTCTTTTCAGCATGTAATTGTTGGCCCGGGCTACGATGCCACACCTTTCAATCAACGCTTTCATGTTGGCGCTTACATCGCAAAAGTAGGTAGGAGATCCCAGGACGATACCATCGGCGGATGACATCTTTTCTAGGATTTCGTTCAACATATCCGTGCCTTGAGCGCAACGACCATTTTTATTTTTGAAACATTTGTAACAGGCCTTACAACCTTTTAATTCATGACCAGCGAGTTGTAATAACTCTGTTTCAATCCCCTCTTTTTTTATTTCTTCCAGGACAGTGTTGATTAAAATAGCAGTGTTACCATCTTTACGGGAACTGGCGTTCACAGCAAACACCTTCATTTTTTGGACCTCCTTCTTTTTTATCCTTTGTCCAGGCGGTAAAGCCCTGCTCTTCGTGCTTTTTCGATAGCATCCGCAAATTCCTGAGGCGTGATGCGTCGTCCTATAAAGGGATCTCCAACGGCTCTGCCGCAAGGCCTGTACTGCGCCATAATATTTACGTAGCTGTGGGGGGATATTTTCGTCGCGATGAATCGCACGATTTCTTCTGTACCGGCGATATTTTGGGGCATGACGAGGTGCCTGATGATAAGTCCTCGTTTGGCTATACCTCGTTCGTCTACGATGAGATCGCCTACCTGTCTGTGCATCTCCAACAGGGCTTCCTGGGCGCGTTCCCTGTAGTCAGTCACACCACAGAACTTTTCTGCCCACTCGTTATTCCAGAACTTAAAATCTGGCATGTAGATGTCGAAAACACCGTCCAGTAGGCGGAGAGTTAAAAGAGTTTCATAACCACCGCAGTTGTAAACAAGGGGGATGTTAAGGCCGGCTTCAATCGCGATGGGTAAAGCCTCCAGTATTTGAGGAACTACATGCGTTGGTGTAACGAAGTTTATGTTGTGACAGCCCATTTTTTGGAGGCGTATTATAACTGTAGCAAGATCATTGGGGCTGACTTCATCTCCGTATCTGAGATGGCTGATGTCGTAATTCTGGCAGAAAGAACAGAGGAGATTGCAGGAAGCGAAGAATATGGTTCCCGAACCGTACCTTCCCACAAGGGGGGATTCTTCACCAAAATGCGGTCCATAGCTGGACAGAATGGCCCATCTTCCCGTTTTGCATACACCTAACTCCCCTTCAATGCGATTCACCTTGCACCTTCTCGGGCAGAGCACGCACGATTTTAAGACGTTAAGGGCGGATTTTATCCTATTTTGAAGTTCCCCTTTTTTGTAGAGATCTATGTATGAAGGTACGTTCATTGACCGCTCAGTTGGCCGCATGCCGCACATATATCTTTGCCTCTGCTCGTCCTTACGATTGTGGTATATCCAGCATCAAGAAGTACCTGTTGGAAATTTCTTATAGCCTCGGGAGAAGGTGATTTGAAGCGTGATCCGGGAAATTCGTTGAATGCAATTAAATTCACTTTGCAACGTATTCCCCTCAACAGGCGGGCGAGTTTTTTGGCATCCTGGATGGTGTCGTTAAAATCACCCAAGAGAACGTATTCAAAAGTTAGCATACGCCGACCAGGCATGGGATAGTCTCGACATGCCTGTAGAAGGGCCTCTATGGGGTATAGGCGGTTTATGGGCATCAACGTACTGCGTCGTTCGTTATCTGGGGCGTTTAGTGACACGGCAAGATTAACGCGGATGTCGTGCCCAAGTTGGACGATCTTAGGAGCTATACCGCAGGTGGAAACCGTTATCTTGCGGGTGGAAAATCCCATTCCATAATCTGACGTGAAGTTTTTTATTGCCTTCAGTGTATTTTCGTAGTTTGCTAGAGGTTCCCCCATGCCCATGAGAACTACATTCTTTACACTGGCACCTTCAGGTGTTTCAAAACGAAGCCTAATCAACTGACCAACTATTTCTGATGCTCTCAAGTTTCTCTTCAATCCTATGGTTCCTGTGAAACAGAAAAGACAACCCATCGCACACCCCACCTGGGTAGATAGACAGGCGGTCCAGTGATTTTTGCCTGGTATGAGTACACTTTCCACTTTGTGCCCATCTTCAAGTTGAAATAGGACCTTTTTAGTGCCATCGATGGAAGTGCTCGTTTTCACTATCTCCGGGTCACGAATCTCCACCATTTCTTTTAATTTGTCGCGGAATTCCTTTGATAGATCTGTCATAACATCGAAAGATTGCGCTCCCCGCTGGTAAAGCCACTTCATAACCTGTCGCGCACGATATCGTTCCTTGCCCATCTCGGCGAAATAGGCTTCCATTTCTTCTAGGGTCATGTCTTTGAGGTGGGGTTTTCCCGACATGGACTATTTATAGCAGTCTTCTAGTCTTATGGAAATGGCCTTTATGAATTCCTGTGTTGATACAAGTTTCTTGGAAGGAATTGATTCTGCCATCCCGATGATATCCCCTGTCATGATTCCGGATTCTATGGTTTCTCGCACAGCCCTTTCCAAGTTCTCTGCGAAGGCGATTACATCCTGTGTATTGTCAAGCTCACCCCGTTTTTTCAGCGCCCCGCTCCATGCGAAGATGATGGCGGTTGGATTAGTGGATGTTTCCTCTCCCTTCAGGTATCGGTAGTAATGTCTCTGTACTGTTCCGTGAGCGGCCTCGTATTCGTAACACCCCTTCGGGGAAACGAGAACCGATGTCATCATAGCCAGGCTTCCGCAGGCTGAAGCAATCATATCAGACATTACATCCCCGTCATAGTTTTTTAGGGCCCATAGGATTCCGCCTTCAGAACGGACAACTCTCGCTGCTGCGTCATCTATGAGGGAAAAGTTGTAACTCAATCCGGCCTGTCTGAAATGTGTTTCCCAGTTGGTTCTGTATTCCTTCTCGAATATGCTCCGGAAGTGGCCATCGTACGTCTTGGATATGGTGTCTTTCGCACTGAACCAGAGGTCGAGCTTTCTCTCCAGGGCATAACGGAAACACGTACGTGCGAACTCTTCGATGGAATCGTCGAGATTGTGTATAGCCTGGACAATACCTGGACCAGAGAATTGAAACACAGTGGTCTCCGCCACTTCTTCCCCTTCTTCAGGCTGAAAGAGGAGTTTTACCTTTCCCTTCCTTTGTATTCTCATTTCGACGTTACTGTACACGTCACCGTAAGCGTGCCGACCAATGACGATGGGTTTTTTCCATGATCGCACATAGGGCACGATATTTTTCACCAGAATGGGTTCTCTGAAAACAGTTCCACCGAGGATCGTCCTTATTGTCGCATTGGGACTTTTCCATGCCTTCTTAAGATTGTACTCCTGTACCCTTTCTTCCGTAGGTGTTATTGTGGCACACTTTACGCCCACACCATGACTTAAAATGGCTCTGGCGGCGTCCTCTGTTATCTTGTCGTCTGTCTCGTCTCGTTTTTTTATGTGGAGGTCGTAGTATTTTAGGTCTACGTTTAGGTAAGGCAAGATGAGATATTCTTTGACGAGATCCCACATAATACGGGTCATCTCATCGCCGTCTATTTCTACAATGGGGTTCCTAACTTTTATCTTCATGATGTGTATTTCTCTCCCTGATTATATTCAGCATGCCGCCGGCGAGTATAATAGCCTTTTCTCTCTGACTGAGAGTATATTTTACCGTGAAATAACTTTTTTTGGAAATGTTGTGGATGATCAAGGATTCGCCCTTTTGCAGAGCTTCCCTTATGTTTACAATTTCAAGTGTGTCTCCCTGGCCGAGGGAATCGTAATCTGCATAGCTACTGAAGGTTAGGGGTAGTATACCTGAATTGATGAGATTTGATGCATGGATGCGTTCAAATGATTTGGCAATGACAAATCTGACCCCTACATGGGCTGGACACAGAGCGGCATGTTCCCGGGAAGAGCCTTGTCCGTAAGATTTACCAGCCACGATGATATTGGCAAAACCTCTTTCTTTGTTTTGGATGGCTCTTTTGTAGAATTCTGGATCCACCACTTCGAAGAGGTACTGGGCGTACCGAGAAATATTGGAGCGGTACTTCATCCTGTCCCCTGCAGGTATGATATGATCGGTGGTGATATTGTCTTCTAATTTGATTGCAACCACACCTTTTATGTTTTCGGGCATAGGGGTGTTCAATGGTGGTGATCCTATATTGGGTCCCCTTAAAATTTGTACCTTTTCTGCCTCATCACTGTTGAGGGGCGGGATAATCATTGAATCGTCGATACAGAATTTTTCTGGCATCTCTATTCGGGGATATTCTATATTTAATTTTCTGGGATCTGTTATGCGACCTGTAATTAAGGCGGCTGCTGCCGTTTCTGGGCTTACGAGATAAACATACGCATCTTTTGTTCCCGATCTACCGTAGAAGTTTCTGTTGGATGTTCTCAGAGATACACCGCCGGATGGTGGACTCTGACTATTGCCGATGCAGAAACCACAGGCATTTTCCATTATACGAGCGCCACTTGTGATTAGCGAACGCAAATGACTGCTCATAAGCAGGTTGGTAACTACCTGGCGAGAACCGGGGGCAACGACAAAGCTCACATCTTTGTGGGTTACTCTGCCACTTAGTATCTCGGCAACTGTGGCCAGATCCCTGTATGAGGAATTTGTGCAGCTACCCACACACACCTGGTGAACAGGTATGTTTTCTATTTCACTTATCCGTTTCACATTGTCGGGGCTATGAGGACACGCTGCTAGAGGCTCCAGTTCTGATAGATTTATGGTTACTATTCTGTCATATTGCGCATCTCTGTCAGCCTCCAGGGGTATCCAGTCATTTTCTCTACCCTGGGCACGGAGGAACAGCCTTGTCATATCATCGCTGGGAAATATAGAGGTGGTTACACCGCATTCCGCACCCATGTTGGCTATCGTCGCCCTCTCCGGCACGGTTAATTTCTTTAGACCTTCTCCTCCGTATTCAAATACGTAGCCCACGTTTCCTTTTGTTGTAAATATACTGAGAATGTAGAGAATTACGTCTTTTGCCGAAACCCACGGTGGTAGCTCCTCTTCCAAATTAATACGGATAACCCTGGGACACTTGAGGTAGAAAGGTTCTCCCGCCATCGCCAGGGCTACATCTAAACCGCCGGCACCGAGGGCAAACATACCAAGGGCGCCACAGGTGGGTGTGTGACTGTCAGCTCCAAGAAGAGTTTTTCCCGGTTTGCCGAATCTCTCCAGGTGGATTTGATGGCATATACCATTGCCTGGTCTTGAAAAATAGATTCCGTACCGCTGCGCTACGCTCTGAAGGTATAGATGATCATCCGCATTTTCAAAACCGATTTGAATCGTGTTGTGGTCTACGTAGCTTACTGACAGTTCTGTTCTCACCCGGGGGACGTTCATGGCTTCGAATTGTAAGTAAGTCATGGTACCCGTTGCGTCCTGGGTTAGGGTTTGGTCGATTCTTATTGCGATTTCTGATCCTGCTTCAAGTTTTCCCCCTACTAGGTGACTGGATAGAATCTTCTCTGTAATATTCAAACCCATATCAAACAACTAATATGGGGCACGGATGTCGTACCCCACTTTCCTCCTCTAGTATTGATGTTTCGTTTTTTATCAGGTTCCCTTGCGAGATGAACCGTTCACAAGAGATGTGTTTTCCCAACCTGTATCTAGAACCTTTACCCTTATAGCCTTTGCGAAACGCTTACTGTAATAAGGTTCATCCAGGGAATCGATCTTCACCTGCCGGAAACGCTTTCCCGAGGCTGCATGGATGAACTTTCCATTACCTATGTAGATACCCACGTGGCCGTATTTTCTTCGCGTATGGAAGAATATGAGGTCACCTTCCTGCAGGTCGTTTCTGTTTACGGGCATACCTGTAAATGCCTGTTCTTTCGCCGAGCGAGGTAGCTGGACGTCAAATAACTCGTATATCTTTTTAACGAAAGCAGAGCAGTCAAGCCCTCTTACCGAGTTACCACCCAACCTGTAGGGTGTACCCAAGAAGGCTTTCGCGACCTTTACCAAGAGGGAGCGTTCTTCGGGATTACGCCACTTTCCCAAAATGGAATATTCGTGTTGCTCATTTTTAACTTCTTCTTCCGTATCCAAGTCTTCGTCATCCAGTTCATCATCGAGTAGATCTTCATCTTCCGTTAATGCGAATGATCTGTTCTCTTTTATTTTTTCTTCAGACATCGGAGATCCTTTTGCATTTGCTGCTATCACTATTCTTTGCCCTACCTTTAGACGGTTTGAAAATAGGTTGTTCCACTTCTTAAGTTCCACTATTGAACAGCCTGTCTTTTTCGATATTGATGAAAGGGTATCCCCCTTTTTTACCGTGTAGTATGTGTGTTCACTTGATCCTTTTTTCTGAACGAGAGATCTTTGATTTTTTATCTGTGGGATTACCAATATCTGGTGGGTTTTGAGAGTTGTTCCGGTGAGGTTGTTTGCTTTTTTTATGGTATCGATGCTGACGCCGTATCTCTTTGCTATCTTTGAGAGGGTTTCTCCTTGCCTTACTCTGTGTTTTATGTCCGCAAGAAGCTTACCTTGAAATATGGGTAAAAATAGAAATGATAAGACGCATATAAAACCCACTACTCGTTGCGCCGTCATGAGGACCTCCTCTTGATTTTTTCAGAAGCAGTCCTTCCGAGGTACGCATGTTATAAATTGAGAGTCACACACCTACCTTTATTAAGTAAGTTTCCTGTACATGAAAAAAGGGGGTATGTCAAAAAAATTTTTGAAGGAAGAGCTTAACTCGTTTATTTCATTAGCAAAAGTTGTCTCTGTGCCTTCTTTCCCAGTTCTGATTCTGGGGAGATTTTTACCACGGTTTCCAAATTTTCTCTTGCTTCCCTTGAGTTTCCCAGTTTGAGTTGGGCATTGCCCAAAAGATAATACGCCTCTGTTAGGGATGGTAGATATTCAATAGCTCTTTTCAAATGTTGGACAGCCCGTGACCAATCACCTCGCTCACCGCTTATCCTTCCCATTTCGAGTTCTATAAATGGGTTAAGTTCGTTTCGGTTATCTTTTAAGGCTGCTTCTTGGAGCTTTGCCATTGCTCTGTCATAGTCTTTTAGCATGGTATAAGCTTTACCCATGTTAAAAAGTGCTACTGAAGGGGTTGCATAGAGCACGTTGCTTAGGGCCTTTTCAAAGTTTTCCAGGGCCTCTGGTATCTGACCCCTCACCAGATGCAGGGTGCCCATGTAATTATAGACTTCGGAGTAATCTGGTTTTAAAGCAACGGCCTTTCTACATTCTTCTATAGCTAGTTCGTGATAACCTTTACCTGCATAGGCCATCGCTTTCAGGTAATGTATTCGTGGATCTGATGAGTTCAGTTGCTCTGCTTTTATGAGTTCCTTAAGGGCATTCGTGTAATCACCAGATTCAATGTAGGCAGCCCCTAAATTCATGTGCACATCCGATTGTTTAAGCGTTGTTTCCGTGGCACATGATAAAGTGAGCAACACAAGGGTCATTAAGAACAACTTAATCCTTCTCACCGTCCTGCTCCTTCTCGTAAGTGAGCGGAGAAGATCCACCATTGACCCACCATTCGTCCTTCTCCTTAAACCACCAATCAGATGAATCAGTGATTAGAATCTGATCGGCGATTTTCCGGGCCTGTTTAGTGCAGAGTCTTTTGAGGGCAAACTCTATCCAGTCTTTACTGTACTTGTTGCCCAGATCTCCGTACTCCTTGAGCTGGATGATAAGTGCGAGCTGGTCGGCATCGTGGGCTATTTTAGCTTCTTTTGTCGATCGGCTGTTAAACTCGGCCATATGTTCAGCGATTTCATTTCCGAAGGGAAGGGGTTTAGTGAGATCCTCAATGGCTTTTTTTTCGTTAACAGTGACGTATTTTTTGTTGACGTAGTTCATGTCACCTGTTCTCGCTTCAGTTAGATCGTGGAATAGACAAAGTTTCAACACCTTATTTTCATCCACTTCTGGATCTAGTTTGCTGAGTGCATAACCTATGAATACGGTGCGCAGTATGTGTTCGGCAACGGATTCGTTGCCAGATCCTAAAAACTGAAACCCCGTTCGGGGTGTTTTCTGTAACATTCCTACTTCAAACAAGAAATTAACTATTTCCTCCATCTCACCCTCGCTTTAGTACTTGAATTCTGTTGCTCATCATATCGTAGACTTTTTTTATGTGCACCTGAAGGGCTCCGAGATTTTCGGGTTTCATGGAGAGTAGTTTGGCAAGCTGTCCCTGCCAGTACTGTATTACCTCTATTTCATGTTGCCGTAACTTTTTCTCCATTTCGGCTCGGAGTTCCCTTATCAGAGCTTCCTTCTCACTGCGATCTTTCAAAGATTTCCTCCCCTTGGCGTATTTTTGATAAGTCTATAACAGCAGTTTTCTTTTTCGCAACCCTCAATTTTCCTATTTGTGAAAGGATTTTTTCAATAGTGCTTGATTTTTTTTCTTCAATGTGGGATTTGAGTGTCGGATGAATTGCCCTATGCCTGTCCTCAGAACGTGTCGTAGTGGAATGAGGGATTTTCAGTTGTCCTTCCTTAATTCACTTCTCTTTCAGGAAATTTCCAAAGACCATAAATACTGGTGAGGAGGTGTTATAATGGAAATTAAAAATGTTTGTGTGCTTGGTGCCGGACTTATGGGGAGTGGGATAGCACAGGTGTGTGCTCAAGCAGGTTACAAT